>NZ_JAUBRN010000121.1:0-6738 GCF_036701875.1 Microcoleus sp. MON1_C5
TCGTAGACATAGAGCTGGGCTAGACGGGAGAATCCCACGGCTTTAACGTAGTGCAGCCGTGGCAGTGTCAAATAAGTTTCCTCACGGATGCGGATGGTGCCTACGACAATCGGGCTAGCGTTCCTTGAGCACCAAACTCATGCAAACTACGCAACTTGTCAGCAACAGTCTCGACGAAACGTGGCGACTCTACTAAATCTCCAAAAATTTCAGATATACTGAGCAATGGTTTGGGATCTAATTCGCTCAAGCTGGCGCGTTGAATGAGGATATCTGCTAATGGATCATCAATGGGAATAGGTTGCCCTTGTTTATCCTGACTATTGATGTATCGACACCAAGCAGCAATCGTCAAACTTAGGTAATCGATCGCACCTTCAAGTTGTAATTTATCGCGGATAGATCCCAAAACAAACTTAGGAATTTTGGCCGATCCATTCAGGCACAGGCGTGGAAGCTGATCGCGAATTTTGGGATTGGAAAACCGTTCTATTAAAGTTTTTTTATAATCGTCTAAATCAATCCCAGGAACGGGTTGGAGCGTGGGTGTCACCTCGTCCATCAGGTTAGCAACGGCTTGCCGGAATAACGGATCGGCCATGACTTCATAAACGTAGGTATAACCTGCAACAGAGCCGAGATAGCCAATCAACATATGACTGGCATTGAGCAGCCGAATTTTCATCATCTCGTAGGGATGAACATTCTTAGTCATCTGTACGCCAACGGATTCCCAATCGGGTCTGCCGGCACAAAAGGTATCTTCGATTACCCACTGGATGAAAGGCTCCGCGACACCTGGAAACGCATCATCAATACCAAACTGTTGGGCCACCATTTTGATATCTGCTGGGGTTGTCATCGGAGTAATGCGATCGACCATGCAGTTGGGAAACGCAACGTGTTCAGCAATCCAACGTCCTAACTCTGGATCGCGCATTTGGGCAAATGTCGTTAGCATTTTCCGCACCATGTTGCCGTTGCCCTGGATATTGTCGCAGGACAAGACTGTAAACGGTGCCAACCCCTGTTTACGTCGCTTTTCGAGTGCGGCTGTCAAAAAACCGTATGTCCCGATTGGTTGGTCAGGATGTTGCAAATCGTGCTGAATTGTCGGGTGGTTCACATCGAATTCGCCACTTCCTTCAATGTAGTAGTAGCCGCTTTCAGTGATCGTTAGAGTAACAATTCAGCATTTGGGATCTGCTAATGCTTCAATAACTGCTTGACGATTGTCTGGTGCAAACAGGTATCGAGTGATTGAACCGATGATTCGAGCGCGATCGCTCTTAGGCGATCGCTCAACTAAGGTGTATAAACAATCTTGGGACAGAAGTGCATTCCGCATCCGCCTGTCATAGTCATAGTCCAGCAATCCCACACCACAGATTCCCCAGTCACTACCAGGATGCTGATGGAAATAATCATCGAGATAGAGTGCTTGGTGCGATTTATGAAATCCACCCACCCCAATATGCACAATTCCATTAGTAATTTGACGGCGATCGTACTTGGGTATGGGAACGTTTCCAGGTAAACGAGACAGGGATGCTTCATTGAGCTTGATTGTTGAGGCTGTGCTGGGATTGCTGTTCATTTATTTACTAACGGTTAGGTGGTGACGACGAGTTTTGGAAACGGCTTCACCCTGTAAGTCAAATAGATGGCAAAGATCGCCGTTAATGTGAACAGGAACAACATCGTGCAACTGGCTGGAATTATCTCCGTCTGTTTGCACGACTAGCGTGTCGCCACCCGCAATCTTGACATAGAGGTAGGTTTGTCCGCCCAGCCGTTCCACAACTAATACTTCGCCATTCACTGTTGCGCTATTGCGATCGAGTCGTAGGTGTTCGGGGCGAATTCCCAACGTGGCTCTATCCCCAACCAACAGCTTTCCAGGCTTCACTGGAATAGTCACACTGGCATCACCGGGAAGTTTGACAGTTGTACCAGAGTCATTGACGGCTGTCACTGTAACCGAGACAAAGTTCATCTTAGGTGAACCAATAAATCCGGCGACGAATAGATTCCGGGGATGGTGGTAGAGATCCAAAGGCGAACCCACTTGTTCTACAATGCCGCCCTGCAACACTACAATCTTGTTGGCAAGTGTCATTGCCTCAACCTGATCGTGTGTCACATAAATTATGGTGGCTTGCAGGCTGTCATGTAAGCTGGCAAGTTCGATCCGCATCTGCACGCGCAAGGAGGCATCCAGGTTTGACAGTGGTTCGTCAAACAAAAACACTTTGGGATTGCGAACCAGGGCACGACCAATTGCTACTCGTTGCCGCTGTCCTCCGGATAACTCTTTGGGCTTGCGGTTTAACAGTGGTTCCAGTTGGAGGACATGAGCGACTTCACGCGCCCTTTCATGACGCTTGGCTTTTGGAACACCTGCAAGGCGGAGGCTAAACGCCATATTCTCTGCTACGGTCATGTGAGGATACAAGGCGTAGGTTTGAAATACCATTGCTAACCCGCGTTTATCTGGAGGTACATCATTCACGACCTCTCCATCAATCATCAACTTGCCGGAGGTAATTTCCTCTAGTCCGGCAATCATGCGTAACAAGGTTGATTTGCCGCAACCGGACGGACCAACGAATACAACAAATTCGCGATCGCCAACATCAAGATCGACGCCTTTAATGATCTCTGTATCGGCATATGTTTTGCGAATATCTCTTAAAGCAACTGTGGACATGAAAGACTCCTATTAATGCATTAAAAATCAAATGATTATTTCACCGCACCAAAGGTAAGACCGCGTACTAATTGCCGTTGACTGAACCAACCGAAGATTAAAATGGGTGCGAGCGCCAGAGTTGATGCTGCCGAAAGTTTTGCCCAAAACAATCCTTGAGGACTGGAAAATGAGGCAATAAATGCGGTTAAAGGAGCGGCATTAGCCGTTGTCAAATTGAGGCTCCAAAACGCTTCATTCCAGGACAAAATGATTGAAAGCAATGCGGTGGAAGCAATTCCAGGCAATGCCAGTGGCAGCAACACATGAATCAGTTCTTGCTGCGTGTTTGCCCCATCCATGCGATCGGCTTCTAGGATATCTTTGGGTACCTCTTTGAAAAAGCTGTAAATCATCCAGACAACAATTGGCAAATTGATCAGGGTGTAAATAATAATCAAACCGATGCGGGTATCCAGCAAACCAGCGTTGCGACACAAGATGTAGATCGGCACCAGCACGCCAACGGGTGGCAGCATTCTAGTGGACAGCATCCACAGCAAGGTACTCTTAGTGCGTTTGGTTGGGAAGAAAGACATGGCATAAGCGGCAGGTACGGCAAGCAGCAGTGCGAGTATTGTCGCTCCGAGTGAAACCACTACACTGTTGAGCGCATAGTTGAAATAGTTTGCCCGATCTTGTATGGCTACATAATTTTCTAATGTCGGCTGGAAAAATAACTGAGGGGGAGTTGCAACCGCCGCCACCTCTGTTTTGAAACTGGTGAGAAACATCCAGAAAATTGGGAAAAACAAGCTGCAAGCGACAAACCAGCCGAGCAAGGTAAAAAGCAAGCGGCGAGAAGTTTTTTGTGCCATTGTTAGGTATCCAAATTACGAGCAACACTACGCATCAGAAAAATTGCCGCGATGTTGGCAAGAATTACCGCGATTAATCCACCCGCTGAAGCACCGCCGACATCAAATTCCAGCAAAGCTCTCAGGAAGATGTAATAGGCAAGGTTGGTGGTTGCCACTCCGGGTCCGCCACCTGTGGTAACAAAGATTTCTGCAAAGATAGTCAAAAAGAAAATCGTCTCGATCATGGCGACCACGGCAATGGCGCGGCTCAGATGCGGTAGCATGACGAAACGGAATAAGGCTAGAGCATTTGCTCCATCCATCCGGGCTGCTTCTAGCTGGTCATGATCTAACGACTGAATTGCCGTCAGCAAAATCAGCAGGGCAAAGGGAAGCCACTCCCACGAAACAATGATAATGATTGCAAGCAGTGGAAAATCTGCAAACCAATCGATCGCCCCCAAACCCAAACCTCTTGTGAATTGAGCAAACAGCCCATTCACTGGATGCATCAGCATATTTTTCCAGACTAGGGCGCTGACTGTGGGCATGGCGAAAAACGGAGAAATCGCCAGTACCCGTGCAATCCCCTGACCATAAAAGTCTTGGTCAAACAGAATTGCCAGAAGTGTGCCTAGACCAATCGTGATCGCCAGAACGGACACGACCAGAATTATTGTGATGCCGATCGAAGTCCATAAAGCTGGATCACTCAAGATGAAGGTGAAATTTTCAATTCCGATGAATTTGCGTGCGCCTGGATTGAGCAGGTTATACCGCTGAAAGGAAAACCATACCGTCATCACCAGAGGCACAATCATCCACAGCAGCAAGGCAATGACGGAAGGCGCAACTAGGGGTAATGTTGATGCCTGTCGCTTGCTTCGTTGGTGGGCGGGGGGCGTTTCGTGGTGATGTTTTACAGCTACTGAAGAAGACATAGCTTAATAGAATTTTTGATCTTTGATTGGGGATTTTAGATTGTGAAAGTTTTATGGGTGAGCATTTGCGTGTTTTGCCTTCCCCGTCAAATTTAGATCCCCCCCAGCCCCCCTTAAAAAGGGGGGAGAATGAGCGTCAAAGTCCCCCTTTTTAAGGGGGATTTAGGGGGAGCTCCGGGTTTAAAAACATAACCTAGCCGCTCTTTTCACTCGATGTAACCCGTGTGTTTCATAAACCGTTCAGTTGAATTCTGCGATTGTTGCAACGCCCGATCGACTGAAAGGCGATTCGTCAGCGCTGCTGCCATCGTTTGCCCAACTGAAGAACCGATCGCCTGAAATTCTGGAATATCCACATATTGAATGCCCTTGTAAGGGGTTGGATTTGCTGCTGGGCGGCTAATATCGGCAGATTGGATCGACCTGAGTACGATCGAAGCAAACGGTGCAGCTTTTTGATAGTTGCGATTGTTATAGGTGGAAGTCCGCGTACCTGGTGGTACAGCAACCCAGCCATTTTGGTCAGCCACCAATTGGATGTATTCCTTTGAGGTTGCCCAGGCAACAAACCTTTGAGCAGCTTCGGGGGATTTTGAGGTTTTTGGAACCGCTAGTGCCCAGGCCCAGAGCCAATTCGAGCCGTTTGGATATTTTTCTATTGGCGCACGGGCAAAGCCAACTTTGTCATAAACTTGGGATTCTTTTGGATTGGATAACAGTCCTGCAGCAACGGTTGCATCTACCCACATCCCACACTTACCCGTCGAGAATAGCGCTAGATTCTCATTAAATCCATTGGAACTGGCACCCGGTGGGCCATATTTGTTGAGCAAATCGACATAGAAGGCGATCGCTTCTTTCCAGGCTGGAGTATTTATAGTGGGTTGCCACTTCATGTCAAACCACTGTCCGCCAAACGTGTTGACCAATGTGGACAAAAATCCCATGTTTTCGCCCCAACCGGGTTTTCCACGCAGACAAACACCGTAGACTCCATTGGCTGGATCGTGAACCTTACTCGCCCATTGTGTTAGTTGGGGATATGTTGGCTGTTCGGGAACCGTAATCCCTGCTTTTTTAAACAAGTCTTTTCGGTAATACAGCATGGAACTTTCCCCATAGAACGGCACAGCATAGAGTTTGCCGTTGTTGGAAAGACCTTCTCTGATGGGTTTTATCAGGTCATTTACGTCGTAGCTGGCGGGTAGATCTAATGGTTTTAACCAATCCCGTCTCGCCCAAATCGGCGTTTCATAAGACCCGATTGTCAGGACATCAAATTGCCCGCCCTGGCTAGCAACGTCTGTGGTGGTGCGTTGGCGCAACACGTTTTCTTCTAGGACAACCCACCTCAGTTGAATGTCTGGGTTGGCTTGTTCAAACTTGCTTGAAAGCCCTTGCATAACGACCATATCGCCATTATTGACAGTGGCGATCGTCACTCTGGTTTTCCCTGCTGCTTGGGAACCTGTCCCACAACCATGCAGCAGTTGCACAAGCACGACTCCAACGAGGAATGCAACCAGCAATTTAGCGAAGCGGGGGATACGCATCGCATAACTCCTTTGATATTAAAAAAATCAGATGACTAAATTGTTGAGTTTATGCCTAATATTGAGCGATTTCTCAATAATTGAATTATATTAGGTAACCTTAAATACTGAACGCTTAAAGAGTATTTGCAACATATATTCACAAGGGGTTAAAGATATGACAGCTAGAGCAAGCTATGACTTTGCTGGTAAAACGATTCTGATTACGGGCGGTGCTGGTGATATTGGTCGGGCTACTGCACAGCGTTTTGCCGCAGATGGTGCAGGTGTAGTAATTCTAGACTTAAACGAAGCGAAGATGGCAGAGGTTGCTCACGAATTGGAAGCCTATAAAATTCCAGTTGCTACCTTTCGCTGCAATGTCACCGATCCTGATGACGTTGCTCAAGCCTTTTCTGGTGCTGTAGAGCAATTTGGGCGGATCGATTATGTTTTCAACAATGCAGGTTATCAAGGAGTGTTTGCCAAAACCGACGAGTATCCCGAGGAGGATTTTCAAAAGGTCATTGACATCAATGTTGTCGGAGTTTTTCACGTCCTCAAAGCGGCGGCACAACACCTACGCTTTGAGGGTGGAGGAGCGATCGTCAATATGGCAAGCCATGCAGGAGTGGCTGGTCTGACGGGGTGACAACCCAGTCAAAAGCATTGCCAGTAGCGGATTGAGACAACTTAAGGTAAAAAAAGATGGGGTC
>NZ_JAUBRN010000022.1:0-100372 GCF_036701875.1 Microcoleus sp. MON1_C5
GAGACATAGCAGCTCCCGGGCATGAGTACGATACTTTACTACTATATCCACTACTCAAATAGAATGAAATAGCCCTGTGATAAAGTTGGGGAATTCTCTTAAGTAATATTGGGGATGAGCAATCGCGAGGTTGCTTATATAACACAAAAAGAATTCAATCGCAAGTGTAATGAAACTGAAATATTAAGAGCGGGATTTTTGATATATATGTGCGATCCGGTTCCGCCGTTCGTTTCAACCCCTGGCGGACTTTCGGGCAAGGGTGGGAGCGGGTTTACGAGATAATTGGTTTTAGGCAATTATTTCTCGTAAAACAGCCCCTACAAGTTATTCGTTAGAATCTTTAAGGGCGATTCCCTACGGGATAGCTTCGCTTCACGTACTTACTTCAAACTCTCACAGAAGAAGTGCTTGAATTCAAATCGCTCTCAGAGCAATGCGAATTTAACCGCACTAATATTGCTAGCAGAAACTCCCGCCAGAGAAGCTAAAATCTCCCCTGTTTGGGCAAACCGGATTAAAGTTGAACCGCTATCTTCGGCAATTGCCAATTGCGAGAAACTCAACCCATTACCCAATACTAATAAGTCTTGACCGACTTCAAAGTCAGCAACAGTATCAGTACCGGAATAGGTAGAGAGTAAGAATTTATCATTGCCTACCTCCCCTACTAAGGTATCATCGCCCAAATCGCCACTGAGGAAATCGTTACCCTGACCTCCTAGCAGAATATCATTGCCTTGACCGCCGTAGAGGGTATCGTCGCCCTTTTCACCAATTACGATGTCTTCACCTCGATTGCCAGAAATAAAGTCACTGCTGGCACCACCAGTCAAAGTATCAAAACCCTTTCCGCCATAAAGCGTATCGTCCCCAATTCCACCATCTGTTAAGTCGTTCCCCTGATTGCCATTCATCCAATCATTGCCATCAAGGCTAAACAGCAAGTCATTTCCTTTTTTACCGCGCAATATATCATCGCTAGCACTGCCCGTCAGGGTATCATCGCCATCCGTGCTGTCGCTAGTATTTTCCCCATCTTTAACGAATTCAATACCGCTGCTGGGGAAGGGTTCATCGGGCGTAGATGGTGCGCTAGAGTCATCAGTATCTAAGGTATTGCGGACTGTTGGGTTGTTAGCTGTCGCAGCCTGAATTTTGGTATTTAGAGATCCACCAGTATTTTCGGAAATCGCCGACTGAATCGTCTTATTTCCGGCTGCGACTTGCAGTAAATCTTGGGCTACTTCTCCTTGTGCGACTTTTTGTATGCGGGCGATTTCTGTCGCGGCATCTGAGGGCGAGGAATTGCTGGATGCGATCGCACCAATTCGCTGATTTCCCTCGGCAATAATAGAGGCAGCATCCGAAGCAATACTAGATACTTGCGGTACTTGCAGTTGACTCGTCGCCGACTGAATAATCGCCTGCAATTGCGTTGAATTGCTTAAATCGACAGTGCCAGATTTAATTTGATCGGCAACGGCGGAAATTACGCTAGAGGCAATCTCATTTTTCGCGGTATTTGAAGCACCGCTAATTAAATCAGTTATCAAAACAATGGTATTTTGCACCTGAGCGTGTGCTGCATAAACCGCCAAAGCGTTCGGGTCGTTTTGAGTAATTGCCTGTAGCGGATCGTAGCTAGTCAAGTCAATTGCTGACGACAGTCCCAGTGCAGATTTTACCTGAATTTGCGCCTGATTTTGGTCAGTCCCTTGCTCGACCAACTCGGTCATTAGGGTAGTTAACGGAGTGACGACAATAGCATCAGGTGTGGCAAAGAGGGGCGTTTGCTGCGGCAAATAAGTAGAGGTATTGATGCCGTCTCTAAGTACAATTTTGCCTTCATCCGGTTCGAGGTCGCCACTGTTATTTGTGTCGAACTTGTCAAGAGAGACATCTAAGTCAAAGCTGCCATCCGCGTTAGTAATTGAGAACGGTTCGCTGTCATCTTTGATTCCATTAAAGTTGGCATCGAAGAAGACAGTCGCCCCGGCCATGTAACCGTTAATTGCTCTGCCCCTAGTGCTAGAACTCGGCCCCAAACTAAAGCTAGCTAACTCAAATGTGGCCAAGTTATTATCGTAGACTGTTTTGTAATCAAATCCACAAGGATAAGGTATGTTGATTTCAGGGGTGATCTTTTTGCGACCCCAGGGCGTCCAAACTTTTACTGCGGGAATGGTTTTCTCACAGAATTTAACTGAAATTACCTTAGCTTCAGCAGCCAAGAAAGCATTAACTTGTCCTGCTACATCAAACAGTTCTGAGGGCTGGCTGATGCGGGAAGTAATTTCCGATGTTCTGATTTTGCCGTCGCCGCCTTGTTTGGGCTGGAATTCTCCAATATCTATCAAATCGATGCCGACTTTTCCTTGAATTCCACCTTTGACATAACCCTCGACAATTTTCGCATCTATCCCAGCACCCACCGCAATACTAGCGTCCAGACTGAGTTCGTCAACATCTGGCCCTGTACCGTCAGCATTTTCGCGATCGCTCACATAAAATCCATCCAAAACTTTGTCAGCAGAACCCGCATCAAAATTTGAGTTTTTCCACTCATTTAATCCGTAGGTATCGTACCCAAATCCTAGATGAGCTGAAGCACTAAAATTCCCTTCCAGTAAACCCTCGATCGGCCCCCAGATTGGAAATTTTTGATCGATATTAAAGTCAAATCCCAGTTTGGGCATCTGATAGCTGAAGACCGGAACATCCGGTTTACCTATCAACAATTGAATTGCGGTTTCTGGTTTGGTCAATAGTGGCAAATCAAAGCCATCAATATCTTGTAAAGCATTTAAGAAGTCCTTGACCGTGGCGCTTGTTTTGGAGTTAATTTGTTGCTTTGCGGTTTGCTGTACAGCATTTGTTGGAACGGGTAAAGCATTCTGAAGATTAGCACTTGGGTCGGCAACATCTATATTACCCAGAGTGTAGGAACCCAAGTCGATTTTATCTGGAGAATTTGCTATTTGGTTTGCCAAATCCACAACTTTATCAACCTTGGCCACCGCATCTAAAAAGCGAGTATCGATATCGCGACCAGATATTTTTGCTGCCAGCTCTAGTACACTGACTATGCCATCCCCATTTTTATCAAAGGGCCCCGCTAGACCGATTTTAGACAGTAACTTGGTGTCGGCATTGAGGAAGTTGATAACTGGTCGAAATGGTTTAATGACATCGGAAATTTTACCGATAATTGGTTTGGCAAAATTATTGACAAATGTTCCCAAATCTAGTTGCATATTGTTAAATGCAACTGCGGGCTTTTGCGGCCCGGTGAATTGACCGTTAGCGTAATTTAGGATGGGCCAATCAACTGCTAAGTCGAAGTTATAGGAGGGGAATGCAGCATTGCCGTTGATGCTGGTTTTTGCTGTGAGACCGAGATTAGCATTGCTCGTTAAGTTGGCATTGAATAAGTCTTTAAACTGATAGTTGCCTTGCAGTTCTGGCAAGGTGAGGCGAGATCCATCATTGGGGCCGCCGAGATTGTCTAAGTCATTGAGCTTAACTTCGAGGTTGGCATCGACTTTAGTAGGGTTGTTGGTATCGTTTGCCAGGTCAACTTGGAAAAAGCCTAAGTTCCCTTTAGCCTTGAATTGGTCATCTAGGTTCAAGTCAATGTTGGCGGTTAACTTGGTTTTGTCAGTATCTATGTAGCAGCCCAAATCTTTACTAACACCAACTCCTAGGGACAAGTTGTAGTTGTATTTTGATTTGGCTTTTCCATCTACATCTAAGCTTAATGCCGGTACTCCTAAATTTTGCGAGAGATTGATCTCGGGAAACTGATATTGCTTGCTAAGAGTAATTAGCAAGGTACTTTCATCAGCACTAGAATTCTCAGTTAGAGCAACATTGAAGTCAGAGCCCAGTGCAGTGCGGAGGCTACGTTCTAACTGACTCAGACTTTGATTTCCATGATTTTTAATAGTATCGACTAACTTAGTCTTGAAGTTGCCAATAAAATCTGGGGAAATGTCCTTGAGGGGGCCGACAATCGGTAGGTTAACTGCCTGTAATTGGTCGTCAAGAATTTTCTCAAGTTTATCCAATCCAGCTTCTACGCCGCACCAATTCTTCTGTGTGTCGATGGTACCAACAGGCGTTGGCGGTGTCGGAGTGACTGGTGTCGGTGTCGGTGTCGGAGTGACTGGTGTCGGTGTCGGTGTCGGAGTGACTGGTGTCGGTGTCGGAGTGACTGGTGTCGGTGTCGGAGTGACTGGTGTCGGTGTCGGCGTCGGAGTGACTGGTGTCGGCGTCGGCGTCGGAGTGACTGGTGTCGGCGTCGGCGTTGGAGTGACTGGTGTCGGTGTCGGCGTCGGCGGTTCTGGTGTCGGTGTCGGCGGTTCTGGTGTCGGTGTCGGCGGTTCTGGTGTCGGTGTGGGTGTAGTGTCGTTATCCGCGATCGCCACTGTCACCCCTGGAACCACAATCCCACTATTATACTTAGCATCCGTGCTAGTCACAGTGTGAGTGATATTAACGCTCTGCGCCCCTTCCACCACCGTATCGTCAACAGCTTTCACTGTAACGGTTTGAGCCTTATTCCAATTATCCGCCGTGAAAGTCAGAGGCGCGATCGCCTGAATCTGCTCACCTGTTGTGAGAGTGATCGTTACAGGGGCGATCGGCTGCGAGGTTAATTTGATCCCATAACTGCCATTCGCACCGCCTTCTGTAGCAGTTGTTTGCGTGGGAGTAACAGAAATACCAGCGGTATCATTGTCCTTATTGGTAATGCTAACATCCGCTACATCTCGGTTGTTATAATTCACATCTGTACTAACAGCAGCAGCCGTGACTATTTTGTAGTCAATATCCCCGTCAACAATGCTATCGTTAACCCCTGTTACTGTCAACGGCTGCGGTGTATTCCAGTTAGCCGGAGTGAAAGTTAAACTATTAGTCGAAACAGTTCCCTCGGCAACATTATCCGTGTTCAAACCGATAGTAACATCAGCGAGCGGCTGAGTATTCAGAACCACAGCAAAGTTAGCTTTGGTGCCATCTTCACCAGTAGTTAATCCCGCCGTCGGATTAATTGTAATTCCCGGAGAGTCATTGTCAGTGTTGGTGACGGTGACATCATCAGGATCGAGGTTATTGTAATTAGCATCGGTACTCACAGCAGCAGCCGTGACAATTTTGTAAGGTAGAGGGCCATCAGCTACTAAATCGTCAACACCACTCACTGTTATTGTTTGCGGTTGATTGTAGTTAGCCGGAGTGAAAGTTAAGCTATTAGTTGAAACTGTTCCTTCTGCAACAGTGTCACTCCTCAAACCGATGGTAACGTCAGCAGTTGGTTGAGCGTTGAGTTTGACAGTGAAGGTAGCAGTGCCACCAACTTCACTTGTAGTTAATCCCGATATTGGGTTAACTGTGAAACCGGCTTTGTCATCATTAGTAATAGTTGTGGTAGCGGTAGCAGTGGTAATTGTCGGTGTGGAGCCCGAGCTTGTGGGACTTGAAAGGGTGACGGCAATGGTTTCGTCGGGTTCAACTAGGGTGTCGCCTAATACATCCAGAGTAATAGTTTTGGATGTTTCATTGGCGGCAAAATTAATGGTGCCAGTAACAGCAGTTGCGCCAGAAAAGCCGCCGATGTTGTTGTAATCGCTGACGTTTGTAGCTGTTCCTCCAATGGTATAATTGACGCTACTTGCCCCGCCTGTGTTGCCGCTGCGAGTCGCAGTGAAAGTCAGAGGTTTTGTGCCGGTATTACCTTCGTCCATGCTTGCAATATCGGCGGCAATGGCATAAGAAACAGTACCGTTAGCAGCAATAGTTAATGTTGTTTGTTTGGTTGTACCTGCAACGCTACTGGTGATTGTGCCAAAGTTGAGAATTGCGGTTTCGGCGTTTTCAGGGAGATTGTCAGGTTTGATAGTAACTGCAACATTCTGAGTGAGAGTAGTAGTGCCGGCGGGGAAAGTAACAGTAGTAGGCGAAAAGGTGTAGTCTGAATTTTCGGTGGCTGTGCTAGTGGGGTCGATGACAATTGGGACTGTTACAGCAGCGTCAGGAGTAGCGCTGATAGTAACGCGAATATTGACTACTGTATCCGCAGTTCCTTCAGTGCCACTGTAAGTTGCAGCACCGAAATTTACCGCCGGGGATGTATTCAGCAGAATCGAGGTGTTTTGAGAGGCAAAGTTCGCCGTAGCTAAATCGGATAAGCCATCTTTGTTAAAATCGCCTACAACAATACCTTGGGGACTGGCTGCCACAAGAAAAGTAGTGGCAGTCCCAAAGCTGCCATTGCCACTTCCAAACAAGACGGAGACATCGCCCGCTCCATTGTCGGCTGTAGCTAAATCGACTTTTCCATCGGCATTGAAGTCACCACTAGCAATAGCAAGGGGTTGTGTTCCAACGCTAAAGTTGTTAGCTGCACTAAAGCTTCCTGTGCCATTTCCTAACAGTATTGATACGTTGCTTGAGATTTGATTGCTGGTTGCTAAGTCAGGATTGTTGTCCCCATTAAAGTCTCCTAAAGCAATGTAATTAGGGCTATTTCCAACGGTAAAGTTAGCGGCGGCGCCGAAAGTGCCATCGCCATTCCCTAACAGGATGGATACGCTGTTAGAACCAAAGTTCGCTGTCGCTAAGTCGGGCTTGCCATCTTTGTTAAAGTCGCCGACAAGCACAAAATAGGGAGTTGACCCCACGCTCAAAGTAGTAGCTGTGCCAAAAGTACCATTACCATTACCCGGCAAGATGGAGACGTTGTTAGAGGTTTGATTGGCTGTAGCTAAATCTGAATTGCCGTCCCCGTTGAAGTCTCCCACAGCGACGGTATAGGGCCTTGACCCCACACCAAAGTAGGTGGCTGCACCAAAAGTGCCATCGCCATTCCCTAACAGGAGAGAAACGTTGTTAGTCGCATTATTAGCCGTAACCAGGTCAGAATTACCGTCTTTGTTAAAGTCGCCTACAGCGACAGAGTAGGTAGAGAGATCGCTTGGCGGGCTGGTGTTAAGATTAGTGGCAGCGCCAAATTTGCCAGTGCCATCTCCCAGTGCGATCGAGACGTTGCGAGCCTCTCCAGTGGTTGCAAAGGCTAGGTCAAGATTGCCGTCTTTGTTAAAATCGCCAGTGGCAACTTTACGGAGACTGTATGTTATGGGAAAATTAGTCGCAGCACCAAAACTATTCAAAACATACTCGTAAGCTGCTAATACTTCGGCTTCAAATACCAGCGGCGTTTCAATTTTCCCGGTTCTGACTTCGAGTTCCCAGTCGCCGCCCTTTGCTACACTTCCCGTGAGGTTTTGGGAGGCCGCAACTCTTGCCCCGGTTAACTCACTCAAACGTTTGACAAATGCTTTACCGGTCTCGCCTGCTGCTACACAGCACCCGTACAAGAGGATATTAGGTCGAGTGTCGCTGATTGAGTCGGTTAGTGGCGAAAACCACTGCTGTAGATCCTGCCGATCGCACTCTATATCATCTAAACTCAAGCGAACGTCGCCGAGTTGCAAGCTGCCCGGAGCACCGTGAGAAACAATGTGAATGCTGTCAATATTGGTACGATGACCTAAAATTTCAGTAATTTGGTCGATCGCATCCCGGTTCCCATCCAAAACGACTACTTCCGTACCCGGTTTTACCCCGGCAATCAAACTTTGATAATCTTCAACTTGAGTGTCGATAAAGGCGATCGACCTTACTGAAACTGGAATATTTAAATTGGGCATAATCCACCTGACTGGGGTTTCAAAAAAATACAAAAATTCCGCAATTTCGTGACTGGCGTCCGAAACCATCTATCAATTTTTATTTAGACTGACACACCCTTTCTCCGTAAAAACCCGGTGAGTCCTCATCTTTTGTCCTAAAAATAACAGTTTTTTTACAGAAAATATGTAAATTTTTCTTAAAAAATACCTAGTTAATTAAATTTTTGGTAAAAATGGGGAAAATACTTAAGTATTATTACTGCAACGAATGCGAGATTAATTTATCACAAATATTTATGAAACGTAAGTGCAATTGTACAGAAATTTCAAACTCCGCAAATTTGATACATACTTTAGGGTGCGTAAGCAATTAGTCGTGCAGAAAATACAGTCTTCTAACGCACCCTACTAAACTTTTGATTACTTCAAACCCCCATCTATCCCCGCTAAAATCTGCTCGGCTTGCCCGCACAAAGCAGCGTGACAGCAACCGTTACTCGCCAACAATCCCCCCCACTGACTCACATCTCCCCGGTTATATTGCAAAGTAGAACCGTCAAAACGAGTAAATTGACCGCCCGCTTCAGTCAAAATTAATTCCGGTGCCGCTAAATCCCAATCTTTCGGTGCAGACTTTCCCGAAAGCGCAATATAAACATCAGCCTTTTGTTCGACAATTGTCGCAATTTTACAGCCGATACTGCCGACAGCTATTTGATTTTGACAAGGCAGTTTTTGTAACAATTGATTAAAGCGATCGCCCCGGTGACTGCGGCTAGTTACTATAGATAAATCTGCTACTATATTTCGCGCCGAAACCTGCAATTTGACTGCAGAACCGTCCCGACTTTCCATAAAAGCACCCGCATCGCGGATTGCGTAATAAATCTTTTGCTGTTGAGGCCAAGCCACAACTGCCAATACCGGTCTTCCCTCGAAGGCTAAAGCAATGTGAACCGCAAATTCACCTGTCCTGTCAATAAAATCTCGCGTTCCATCCAAAGGGTCAATAATCCAAACCCAACTTTGAGGTAAGGGAATTTGACCGTTTTTTTCTAAATAAGATTTGTAAGTTTCTTCGCTGAGATAGCCAAATTCTGCATTTCCTAAAGCCGACTGCAATTCGTCGAGAATGTAAGAATTGACTGCGACATCGGCGGCGGTGACGGGGCCATCTTTTTTTTCTTGGATGTCGAGGTTAGGAGTGTTGGAATCCTGGCGATAATAGGATTGTAGGATATCTGATGCACTCCAGGCGATCGATCGGGCAATTTCGCTGATTTCTTCGAGATTTTTCATCCTCAAATTTCCCCTATATTAGCTTGATAATACTCGTTCCCAGGCTCTGCCTGGGAATGCCTACTCGGAGGCTCTGCCTCCTGCTTCCTGTTCCTAGAATCAGCCGCAGAGCGTTCCTTTTCCTATTAGTAAATCGGAGGCAGAGCCTATGGATATGCGTTACCAGGCAGAGCCTAGTAACGAGAGAGCGAAACATCTTTTATTCTCTTAGTCCGCGTACGCGGACTTTGTATGTGTAGCAGCGAATTATATTCGCCCGGTTGATAATTACCAATTAATATGAGGATATTTCCATTCATAATAATTGGGAAACACAAAATTAGTAAACGAAACCGAAATACTAACCTCCAAGGATTTTACATGATGCCACCAACCGACAGGAATAAAGATAGCTTCTCCCGGTTCCAAAATCACTTCAATAATTTTTGCATCTCTGTAAAGCGGGTATTTGTCATAATCGGGATTTTCGCCGTCCACCTTGCTGAAAACTCCGACGTGATTGTAAAGCAGAGGTGTTTGTTGCGGAGAAATCAATTTAATTAGTTTGCGACCCGACACTTGAGCTAAAATTAAATTAACTGGGTCATGGTGCAGCGGTGTAATCGTGCCTTTGGGACCGAACCAAAAGAAAACTCTGCCTTTTGTGTCCGTTGGATTTAGGTATTCTGGGAAAATTTCAATGTCATCGAAGAGGGGTTTAAATTCCTCTCTTTCCAGAGTTTGGTTGTTAGCAACCATGTAGTAGTCGTTGCTAGGCCCGCCCTTGACCACCATCTCTACATATTTGCGGAACAAAACAATTTTTTTGTGATTTTCTATCTTAATTTCGTAATTCGGGTCGGAATTGCGGTTAGCTTGAATTTGTACCTCTGCATCGCCATATTTTTGCTGCAAATACTCCGGCGTCCACAACTGCAACGCTTTCCAGTTGTGCATAATATTGGTAATAATTACTGGAGTATTTTTGGCGTAGTAATTTTCGAGAAAATACTCTCTAGAAAGGCTGCTTTTGCGTTCGATTGTGCCAAACTTGGAAGACAATGCAGCTAATTGATTGCTAATCCTGAGATGCGATTCTAATTTCTGCAATAACTGCACGTACTGACTACCTGCTTGAAAGTAAGGATGAGATGATATTTCCCTAACTTCTGCGGTGGCTGTTTCCGCATCTATGCCGGTATTTATTAGTGCTTGAATGATTTCTGCATCGGGTTGATTTAATAACTTGTTAGCCGCCACCCACTGTTTCATATTGTCTGGGACTTCTTGTTTGCTTGGGGTGAGGAGATTGGGCAAGTTTTGTGTCAGCCATTCTAGGTTAACTTGCTGTTGTTCTGTGAGGGTAATCCGCAAAGGGGGAAGGGTGATACTTAGAGGTTGGGTGTCAGGCATGATTCGGGTATGTTGTTTTGGGAGTGTTTTGTGTGACTTTAACTTGTCTTACTAATATAGCAATTTTGTTAACGAACCGCGAAGGCGCTAAGGGCGCGAAGGAAGAGAAGAGGGAAGTTCACAAATTTTGACGAGGTTGCTGTCAGGATTTTAACTCAACAAGTGTTGCCAGTTCAAGTTTTCTAGCTGTGAGCGGTTTTAACCGGATAGTTGGGTTAATTTTAATTTTAAATTAACCCTTATTCATCCAGGCGCGGGTTCCGAAGTTTTTGCAGGAATGGGAAGCGATTTTAGCCGCTGCGGTGAGAGTATCGGTAAAGTTATTTTGCAAAATGTAGTGACAGAAAGCCCCGTGAAAAATGTCGCCAGCGCCTAAAGTGTCTGTGGCTTGAATTTGAGGTACTTCTATAGTGCCATAAATGCCATTGCTGAGGTATAAAATTGATTTTTCGCCGCGAGTGATGGCAATATGGGAAATTCCGGCTGCTGACAGGTAAGTAAAGACTTGTTCTGAATTGTCGCAGTCTGGCGGATGAAAGTTATCCGAACATACGGCCCATTCTATAAAAGGCAATATTTCCTCTAATCCGGGTTTCCAACTGCCACCGTCGAGGAGAAGGGGAATGTTTTTTGACTTGGCAAGTTGAGCAATTTCTTTGCTGGCTGCGATTTGATGTCCGTCAACAAGTACAATACTAACTGATGTTAAAATATCCTCGTTAATGGTTTGACTGTCAACTTGCGATTTCGTAGCATTGATGGAAATTACCGATCGATCGCCCGTTGCTTCAGTTACAATAATTGAGGAAACTGGCGGCGAGTGCGATCGCCCGGGTTCTAAATCGATTATCCTGACATTATACTCCGCTAAGTCTGCACGAATTAATTGGGCGATCGCGTGAGTACCCAAAACCCCAGCCCATACCGCCGCATTCCCCAAATAGCTAAAAGTTACCGCCGCATTAGCCGCGGGCCCGCCCGCAGCAATGGTACAATCAGAAGCAACAACTTTCTGATTTTCACCCGGAGGCTTCTGGGCCAAATAAATTAAATCTAAAGTCGCTAATCCCAAAAACAATCCGGTTTTCATATCTTCTTAAATATGTGGCATGGGCGTATGGCATGGGTGTCCCGCCCGTGTCCCATCTGCGGTTAAAAACTTCAAAATATCAAAATGCAGCCAAATCCCAATACAGGAACACTTTACATCGTAGGAACCCCGATCGGCAACCTCGAAGACATGACATTTCGCGGCATCCGAATCTTACAAACAGTAGACTTCATCGCCGCCGAAGATACCCGCCATACCGGCAAACTTTTGCACCACTTTCAAATCCAAACGCCCCAAATCAGCTATCACGAACACAACCAACACCAGCGACTTCCCGAACTCATCGACAAACTGCATTTAGGCAAAGATATCGCCCTCGTCACCGATGCCGGAATGCCGGGAATTTCTGACCCCGGATACGAGTTAGTCAAAGCTTGCGCCGATGCTAATATTAACATTATTCCGATTCCCGGCCCGACCGCCTGCATTGTTGGCATAACTGCATCAGGATTACCCACAGAAAGATTTGTATTTGAAGGTTTCTTACCCGTGAAAGGTCAAGAACGACAACAAAGTTTACAAGCTTTGCAAATAGAATCCCGCACTATAATATTATACGAATCTCCGCACCGATTGCGGCAAACTTTACAAGATTTAGCAAATACTTTGGGAAGCGACAGACAGATTGTTCTGGCGAGAGAGTTAACTAAAATGCACGAAGAGTTTTGGCGTGGTAGTATGGAAAGTGCGATCGAGCTTTACACCAATCGCGAACCCCAGGGAGAATTTACCCTCGTAATTGCCGGCATCCAAACAGCAGCCCCAATATTTTCCGAAGACGCCATTAAAGCAGAATTGCAAACATTAATTTCCGAAGGCATAAGTCGTTCCCAAGCCAGCCGCCAGCTAGCGCAACAAACATCCCTCCCCCGCCGCCAAATCTACCAACTCGCCCTCACAATTGGCGACAATGAATCGCTAGAACAACCCTTAGATGACTTGTGAATATCTCTCTTCTCTTCTCCTCTGCGCCCTCTGCGGCCTCTGCGGTTAAATAAAAAAAGCTAGATACTCACACTCAGAATTATATGGTACGCGGAAACTACGATCGACAAAAACCATATTTACGCAACCCCCACATCAACAAACCAATCGCCGAAATTTATGCAGACTTAGACGCCTTTAGCTGGGAGATATTTGAAGACCAACCCCACCGCTTCGATACCGTCAGTTTCTACGTCTTGCTTCCCCCACTGTTTTACGAAGGGCGTTTCATCAAAGGAATTTACTTCAGCGAAGCAGTCGAACTCATCAACAAACTATTTCCCCAACTTTCCTCAGTATTTTTCTCCTTCGCCTATTCCCCCGGAATCTCCTACTCCTGGGCCCCCATAGCTGACGCCTACTCTAGTTTATACAAAAACCCGCAGCGGGATAAATGGTTTCGCGAAACTTATCCCGATCGCGCTCACAAACCAATCATACCACTGCAAGACACCGACTTCATCAACGAATACTTAATTTCCCCGCGCAACGTCCCCGCCAAAGACATAGACTTGCTAGCCGTCGCCCGAATTTCCGAAGAAAAAAATTTGCCAATCATAGCCAAAGCCTTACAAGTTTACCGCCAAAAATATCCGCAAAAACCGATAAAATTAACAGTAGTCACGGGTCACGAATTTGATGCTAGCAACCTGAAAACTCTCGACCAGTACGCCTTAAAAGAATGGCAACAAATAGAGACAATTTTAACCAATCCCTCCGACTACATTAACTTAGTGCCGAGAGTTGACTACTACAGCGAAATCCCCACATATTATTCGCGAGCCCAAGCATTCGTCCTCGGTTCCCTCCTCGAAGGAAAAAACCGGGGAATTACCGAAGCCATGAGTTGCAACGTACCAGTAATTTGTTTTGAAGAATTCAACCAATACGCCAGAGGCCACTCGCCAGTTTTCCCGGAAGGTGCGGGTCTTTACGCCAAGTTTGACCCGGAATCTCTCGCTGATACTATATATACAGTATTGGAAAATCAAACAGAATTTAAACCGCGATACCAGTATTTAAAGCATTGCGGGCGCAAGAACTTTTTCAATACTTGCATAGACAGTTTTCCTTACTATCAGCACAACATTCCCGACTACAAGCCCGGAGATGCGATTAACAATTTGTGGCTGGATTTAGCAGTTCAGCAAAATTATCAAGTTAGTTTGAATAGCTTTTTGTACGGAGGTTCTCCCTTGTCTCATATTCGCGGGACAAATGCGATTCAGCACAACCTCGGCCAGTTAACAAAATTTCAATGACAGATAATTCGGAATGATGAAACCACAGAGGGCACAGAGGACACAGAGGAAGAGAAGAGAGAGATGAATAATTCTGATGTCAACGGATTTGAGATTAGTCTTCATAGCGAGGAGTTTCGCTAAAAGTCCCGTGGAATTCATTTTCTAGCGACTGGTAGATGGTCGGTTTCAGTTGACACCAATGCCCTATTCCCTATGCCCTATGACAATATCCTCAAAAATCTTACTTGCCAAAACTCTTG
This sequence comes from Microcoleus sp. MON1_C5, assembly GCF_036701875.1. NCBI lineage: Bacteria > Bacillati > Cyanobacteriota > Cyanophyceae > Oscillatoriales > Microcoleaceae > Microcoleus > Microcoleus sp. MON1_C5. Next base: position 13,991 of record NZ_JAUBRN010000022.1, read on the forward strand.
CTAAATTCACAGGAACAGCATTGCCGACCATTTTGTATCCATCAGCAATATACTTGTACTTAAAAATAAACTCATCCGGGAAAGTCTGAACTCTCGCGCACTCTCGCACAGAAAGCCGACGGTAAGGCAGAGGCGAATTGGGGTCAAAAATGCGTTTGTCTTTGCCAACCAAAATCATTTTACTAGCTTGAGGATGTAGAGGCGCGTGTCTGCCGCTTGCCTGAATTGTAAAAGAAGGTTCTGACCAACTTCGCACTCGATTGCGCGACATATAAATGCTGGAAAACCCCAAATCCGCACATTCGTGATTTGGGACAGAATCGTGATAATTATCTAATTTAGCCTTAACTGACATAGGGGCGGCCTGCAAATCAAAAATCGCATCTTTCAGCGTCAAAACATCGGTTCCAGGTTCGGGAAACTCAAAACCAAAACCCAGAGTTTCCCGATAGCCAACAACAATCACCCTTTGCCTATCTTGCGGAACACCAAAATTTCTAGCATTCAACAACTTGTACGAAACCCGATACCCGATGTCCTCAAACTGCGATAATATATAAGTGAAAGCATCCTTGTTTCTGGGAGCTAAGATTCCGCTAACATTCTCAGCTAAAAAAAACAAAGGCTGCTTGTCCCGCACAATTCTGATATACTCCCAGAAAAGTTGACCCCGACTGTCATCAATTCCGCGTTTCGCCCCCGCTTCACTCCAACTCTGACAAGGAGGGCCGCCGATTATCCCAATACACTTGGGAATTTCATCCGATTTGATTTTTCTGATATCTCTGCGATCTAAAATAGTTTCAGGATGGTTAAACTCGTAGGTATCCCAAATAGACTTATCATATTCATTCGCCCAAACCGGATTAAACCCAGCCAAGCGAAAACCCAAATCCAACCCGCCACAACCCGAAAACAGAGAAATAATATTCATACCTATCGACATCTATCTCCTCTCTTCCTTCGCGCCCTTCGCGCCTTCGCGGTTCGTTAAAAAATCCAATAATCCTCAATGAATGCACAATCCATCCTTCAATCTTACCAACACTTCGGCGTCCACCTCGGCTTAGAAAGAATTCACCAACTTCTCGAAAAACTAGACAACCCTCACAAACAAGTACCCATTATCCACGTTGCCGGCACAAATGGTAAAGGTTCCGTTTGCGCTTATCTCTCTTCCGTACTAGCAGAAGCAGGCTATCGAGTTGGGCGCTACACATCCCCGCACCTAATCGATTGGACAGAAAGAATTTGCATCAACCAACAACCGATTTCCCCAACAGAATTGCAACAGTGTCTCGAACGAGTTGTCGCCGCCACCGAAAACAACACCGAAACCCCTACTCAATTTGAAATAATCACCGCCGCAGCTTGGCTGTATTTCGCCGAACAAAAAAGCGAGATCGCAGTCATAGAAACGGGATTGGGCGGTAGATTAGACGCGACTAACGTTTGCGAAACACCTCTCGCTAGCGTCATCACTTCTATCAGTCTCGAACACTGGCAAATACTCGGCCCCACGGTGGCCGATATTGCTGGAGAAAAAGCGGGAATTCTCAAAGCAAAATGTCCGGCAGTGATCGGAGAATTGCCAGAATCAGCTAGAATAGTAGTAGATAAACGCATTCAAGAATTAGACTGTCCGGCAACTTGGGTAAAACCAGCAATAGATTTAGGACAAGGATTCGCAGAATATCAGTTAAATCAAAATGCGGTTAAAATAAAATATCAATTGCCGCTGCTGGGAAAAATTCAATTAATGAATTCAGCAATTGCGATCGCAACTTTGCAAACTCTCCAAAACCAAAAATGGCAAATTTCCCCAACCGCCATCGAAAACGGTATCGCCAAAACCCAATGGCCCGGAAGACTTCAGCAAACAACTTGGAAAAACCGCAATATATTAATTGACGGCGCGCACAACCCCGCCGCAGCGCTCGCCCTGCGCGAATATGTCGATAATCTTAACAGTTCCCAACCGATTAACTGGGTAATTGGGATTCTGGCTACCAAAGACTGCGACGATATTTTGAAAGCATTACTCAAAAAGGGCGATCGACTTTACTTAGTACCCGTACCAGATCAAAACTCATCATCCCCCGCAGAATTAGCCACCCTAGCTCAAATTATCTGCCCCGAATTAACTCTCTGTCAAGCCTTCCCCGACTTAACCACAGCTTTAGATGCTGCTGTTACAGGTGACAACCTAACAATCCTTTGCGGTTCTCTTTATCTCGTCGGCTATTTTCTGCAACAACAACAATCCCAAGCTTAAACGCATCAGAATTGTGTTTCTTCCTCCGTAAAGATAGGAGGCCACAATTCCGAAACGGGCAATTCCCAACCCGGAAAAAGTTCTGCTACTGTTAAGATATCGCCATTTCCTAAAACAGTCGGTTCACCTGTAGAGCGATAAATAGTCACTGTCTCTTCATCAGGATCGATCAGTATTCCGACGCTCGCACCCAATTCAATAAACTTCAAAACCTTGGTTTCTATAGGCTTAATGCGATCGCTCTGAGATTTAATCTCAACCACCAAATCGGGGACAAGTTCTCCAAAATAACGCGGACTTTGGCGCAAGCGGGCGGCGCGCACAAAAGAAACATCCGGTGCTTTGACATTCGTATCCGGCATGATGAAACCGCCTGCGGAGTCAAAGACTCTCCCCAAGCGACGGGGATTTATCCAAGCGAAAAGAAAGGCGATGAGACGGCTACTGATTTCACTGGATACGATGTCTGATGGCCCCATAACTGAAATTATCCCGTCTTCTAGTTCAATTTGGTAATCTAAACCCGCTTCGGAAAAAAGGGTTTGAACTTGGTTTAAATCTTTGAGTGTCATCGCTGGCATAAGAATTTTCTCCTATTCCGATCTGAGCTTGGATTTTAACACGAGTCAAATTTCTGAATATTTGAGGAATTCAGGCTATATTCCTACAACTCATCAATCAAGCTGAATTGAGAAAGGCGATCGCACGCGAGCAATAAACCCGGTTTCTGGGATGAGCGATCGTTCTTATCAACAAACATTTCCCTCTAAAATAGTCGAGTTTGACTTATCCAGAGTTTTCCTCCGACTCCGCCTTGTTAAGAGGCGGTAATTTCATCATTGGATAATAACTTAAAAGCTTATATAGGGGTTTATATATGGCGGCACAGATTCCCATTATTTAATAATACGTCAAATCACCGAAAAAAGCAAGGGGCGATCTCAAATAAAATTCCGCCCCTGCTGCAATTAAAAACTACCTTTGATCCCAAGCCTTAGCCGCATCAGCCACAGCCTGTTCTACCGATTTCTCCTCCAACATTGCAGCCTGCAAATTGTCATAAATCGCCTTTTGCAACTTCTTAACATCCTTGAGAGGCGGAATCAATAGCTCGGCGGAACTCAAGCCAGAAGCACTAACAACCCGAGCTCGATCGGCAGCAGGAGCATCAGCGGGAACGCTCTTAAAATAACCGTCCTGTAAAGCCTCAACCGTAGAAGGCAAAACATTAGCAGCCTTAGCAAAAGCCAACTGATTTTGAGAATTAGTCACGTACAAAGCAAACTTGACAGCATCATCAGGGCGCTTGCTGTCGCGGGGCACAACCAAATTCATCACCGCCACAGTCTTCTTGCCTGTTTCCCCCGTAATTTGAGGCGCAGCAGCCGAAACAGCACCAATACTCGGAGCATTCTCAGCAATCGCTTTCAAAAACTGAGGCCCCGAAGCTAACAAAGTAGTTTCCCCAGCTTGATAAAGCTCGATCGCCCTGCGATGTCCCTGCACCAAAACATCCTGCGGCAAAAGTCCGTTTTTGTACAAATCTACCCAATACTGAAAAACAGCTTTGCCCTTAGCAGTATTAAAAGCCGCCTTGCCTTTAGCGTCAACCAAAGGCACACCCATCTGCACGAAAGATTGCAAAACCTCCGCCGAATCTTCCGGCACAAAAGTCACAAAAAAAGCAAACTTACCAGTCTTTTCCTTCACCTGCTTGGCAACAGTTGCCAACTCGGCATAGGTAGCCGGAGGCTTAGCAATTCCAGCCTTCTTCAACAACTCCGTATTGTAAATAGTTACCCCAGTCGTGAGATACCAAGGAATGCCAAAACTCTTGCCGTCGAGTACGCCAGCTTTCCAGATATTTGGCAGATAGGTCGATCGAACTTGCTGCGGAATCCGAGAATCCAAATCCAGCCAAGCATTGCGTCCCGCCAACAGGGAAGCAAAATCGGGATTTAGGTTCACTACATCCGGCGCAGTTTTAGCCGAAACCGCCCCCAAAATCTTGCTTTCCATCGCCGACCAAGGAACGTCCACCCAGCGCACCTTCACCCCCGGATTTTCCGCTTCAAAACCGGCGATCGTCTTGTTGAAATACTCAGTAAACTGAGGTTGAAGCTGCATAGTCCAGAACTCGATTTCCTGCGTATTATTTGCCTGGGAATTAACAGCAGGCTTGCCGCAACTCACCACTGCAGCCAGCAGCAGCCCCACCAGTCCAAAAACAGCAAACAGTTGCCAAGATTTACGTTTCATAGAATAAAATTTGAGAGTTATGGGAACCGTCAGACAAAAAAGCGTGAAACGAAGCTATCCCGTTCCCCGCAGGGGTTCCCGAAGGGTAGGGAATCGCCCCAATCAAGCGCGATCGAGTCAGTAACAGAGTTTTGTACCTGGGCCTAGGAGCGAGATAGTCTGTTTTTGTGCAGAATCGGCAGGTTTTCGGTCGATCGAGCTGGAATTTATTGACATTCGCAGCAGAATAGCTATTGTCAAGTAAATTGGATAGCATAAAATCGGAACTAGCGATCGCGCAACACAGACAGAGCGGCGTAGCTACGGCGGGATACCGAGATTACAGCACTCTTTCGGCAGTTGGAAACCAACCCTCCAACACCGGGCGCGCTTAATCAGGCTGGCCAACTACAAAAGAAAAAAATAGCAATTACCGGCGACCCAATCACATGGTTAACTTTTTCAAAGGTCTACTTTCCCAACGCCAGCCAGGAATCGGGATCGAAATAGCCCCAGACCGCATCAACATCATTCAGCTCGAAAAGAAAGCTCAGACATTAAAATTAGCCACCCTAGCCTCAATAGAAGTTCCCGAAGACATAGTACAAGAAGGACAAATAGTCGATCCGCCAGGAATGGCAGAACTCATACGCGCCGTCCTTGCCGACAACAAAATTAAAGCCAAGCGAGTAGCCACAGCCATTCCCGGCCGCGAAGCTGTCATCCGCTTAATCCCTGTTCCCGCAGAACTCAACGAAGAAGAACTGCGGGATTACATGAACGCAGAAGCAGGACTGTACTTGCCGTTTCCCAGAGAAGACGCCGACGTAGACTATCAAAAAATAGGCCTATTTGTAGATGACGACGGAGTAGAAAAAGTGCAAGTTGTGTTAGTAGCCACCCGCAGAGAAGTTACCGACACATACATCGAAACCTTCAAAGAAGCCGGACTGATTATAGACGTACTAGAAGTAACCAGCTTTGCCCTGATCCGCACCCTCAAAGACCAACTGCAACAATTTTCCTCCCAAGAAGCCGCCGTCCTGACCGCCATAGAATTTGACAGTACCGAGTTAGCTATAGTAGTGGACGGTATACCTCAGTTCAACCGTACCATCCCGATCGGCACCTACCAAATCCAGACCGCCCTCAACCAAGCCATGAACCTGCCGCCAACCAGAGACACCAGCGAACTGCAAGGCATGACCCTGCCAGTCACAGATACAATGGGCGCATCGGGAGACGCCAATCCGGGAACAAATGCGATGATAAAAGTATTGGGAGAACTAGCAGACGAACTGCGCCGCTCAGTAGACTTTTACCTCAACCAGAGCGAAGAACTCGAAGTAGCGCAACTGCTGCTAGCGGGTCCAGGGGCTGCGATCGGCAAACTAGACGAATTTTTTATGCAAAGATTAAGCTTGCCCGCATCTCAAGTCGATCCCATCGAAACCCTAGGACTCGAAATCAGCCAAGAAATTACCCCAGAACAGCGAGCAGGTTTAGGAGTCGCCCTAGGTTTAGGACTGAGGGAGGTTATGTGAACTAACAGTTTTAGATGAGAGAAAAACCGATTTGAGAATTTTAGGTAAAAACCCCTTCCAAAAGAAGAAGGCAGAAAGCAGAAGGTAGAATATTGGAGGTAGAAGGTAGAAGGTAAAAGGTAGAATATATCTGAGGTAGAAGCAGCCCCTTCCTTCAGTAGAAGGCAGAAAGTTGTTTCTTTCTTCCCTAAATAAATCCTTCACTTGTACCAGCAATCTTGGGTTCTGTCTAAAATCTAAAATTTCAAATTTAAATCTATAGCAACAGCCAAGACTGTTAGGACCTTCTTAATTGCTGAAACATAAGCGCTAGATCACTTTTTCCTTCTACCTTCTACCTTCTACCTCGTGCCTTCTACCTTGTGCCTTCTACCTTCTTCCTTCTGCTATAAAATCGAGTGAAGCCATGTACAGCCTAGATATTAATTTTCTCAACGACCGTCCGGACTACAAACCCGTTGCAGCAGCCAAAAGCTCAACTAAAAAAAGTTCCGGTGGAGCCAAAGACCAACTGCCCATATATGGGGCGGTACTGTTTGCCTTTGGGATCAACGCCGCAGTCATGGGCGCCTGGTGGTGGGCGACTAACGAAAATACCAACTTGGCCGCACAACAAGCCACCATCGACCAAGAACTGGCAACGTTAAACACTCAAGCCAACGTCATAAAAGCCATCAATGCCGAAACCGACCAAGTTACCGCCGAATACAAAGCATTAGCCGGAGTATTCGACCAAATTAAACCTTGGTCGGCGATGCTGCAAGACCTAAGTGCCCGTACTCCGGCGGGAGTGCAAATTGGCAAAATCGAGCAAATAGACCCGAGTCCCTCCCCCGTTGCAGCAGCACCCCCACCCCCCGCAGCCACCCCCGCAGCTAGCCCGTCCCCAGGGGCGAGTCCGTCCCCAGCCAGCCCCCCCCCGGCAGCAGCTCCCCCCCCCGTCGTCCCGCAGCAGGCAGCAAAAGTACAAATTTCAGGGATAGCCAGTACCTTTGCCCAAGTTAACGACTTTATGCTGCTAGTCCAGCGCTCTCCTTTCTTCCTCAACACCGATACCAAACTGGTAGCGGCCACATTAAAGAACAACCCCGCACAATTACAAGTACGCAACCAAAACGCAGCACCACCAGAACTTCCTAAACTGCGACCGGTGGTGGAATATAAAATTGAAACGACGCTCAGCCCGACGGGGGCCTCCGAGTTGCTCCCCGAGCTCCGCAGCAAGCAAGCAGACGGGCTAGCAATACGGATAGAAACACTTCAAGAAAAAGGAGTGCTAGAACCACAAAAACCAGAGGTGAAAAAACAATGACAGCAAATCAGTTTATTCCCAGCGGCGCACAAGCCGAAGAGACAGGGGCTCAGGAAATATTCGGCATTAAGCTGACACCCCAAGTCCAAGCAATCGGCATCGCCGTTCTCGGCCTCCTCATTGCCGGTGGCCTCGGCTACCAGTTCGTACTTCCCGAATTCCAAAAAAGCGGCGAATTCAAGCAAAAACTTAGCGAAAGCCAGCAAACGCAACTGCAATTGCAAACTCAAATTCAAAAAAAGGCAGAAGCAGAAGCAAAGCAAGAAGAAGCAAAACAGCGTCGGGCAAACGTGACGGCAATGTTTGCCAGCGACGCCAGCGCCAACACGCTTTTGCTTGACATGACCCAACTGGTTAATAGAATCAACGCCGGCGTGCAAGGAGATGACCTCAAGGCTAAAATTACCAAATTTGAGCCGGATATGCCCCCAGCGGCAGCAACCGCCGCGCCCGGAGCTCCAGACCCTGATATTCTGGCGGATACCTCCTTCGGGCCGTCCCTGGCTGGCAAGCTCAGACGCAAAAAATTTAAGGTAGAGTTTGAAGGCACTTTCGCTCAAACCCGCAATTTTATGCGTAACTTAGAGTTGATGCAGTCGCTGTTGGTAGTTAGGAATTTGAAATCTGAATTGCTAGCATCAAATCAGCCAATTGAAGTTGATTTTTTGAAAGGGAAAATAGTTCCTGTGGAGCAGCCACCAACTAAAATTAAAACGGCTTTTGACTTGCACGCGCTGCTACCGTTAAAGCAAGAAGAAAAACCGCCAACTCCGGCTCCAAGTCCTGGTGCTAAGTAGCTGTAGTTGGGCGGAGATTAGCTATTGTTCCAAACTCGCTCTTTCACAAGAAGGGAGAAGGCAGAAGGTTGAAATTGGATGATTGAAGGTAGAAGTCAAAAAAATATGAATGCCAAAAAATTATTTTTATATGGCAATCAACAATTTGCTCTAAAACCTAATTTCTTCTAATACCAGTTTCAAAAAGTAATGGAACTGTATAGCAATCCTTGCAGGAGTCGTAAATTTTTTACCCCACCCCAACCCTCCGCTTACAAAGGGGAGGGAGTAAGAAATTCACAAATGATGCGAGGATTGCTGTAGGATAGCTTCTAACCCTGATGTCATCAGTTATTCCCAATCAAAAATCGCAAATCGAAAAGGGCATAACTTCTTCCTTAAAAAAGGCTCGAAGCGAGAATATTTTAGTCAGTTTAGCAGCTAGCGACAAAAGACTGCGAACAACAAATAACACAGTGTAGTTGAGGAGAGAACATGAAACAGCATCTACGGTTAAGTGGAGGACTCTTATGCAGCGCTGCAGGAGTTCTGATCGCCCAAGCCCCCGTCTGGGCAGCGCCGACTCAAGTCACAGGAGTGCAAGTAAGTCAAGGCAATAATGGCGTAAATATTGTGCTGGCGACAGAAAAGGGCGATCGCCCGCAAGTTTTCGCCATCAATAACGGCAATACTTACCAAGCCACAATTGTTAACACCCAGCTTCGCTTGCCACAAGGCAACAGCTTCCGTCAAGATAACCCCGCTCCGGGAATTTCTTCAGTAGAAATCAGCCAGGTAGAGGCTAACAGCATCCGCGTTGTGGTAGCCGGCACCAACGGAGTTCCCAACGGACAAATTGTGCCGGGACAAGGCCAAAGCATCGTCCTCAGCGTTGCCGGACAGGGCGGTACAGTACAGTCTGCCCAAACAGCACCTCCGCCGCCTCCAGGCCTGCCACTGAGCCAAACAGCTCCCCCGCCGGCTCCCCAAGTCCGCACCTCGCAAACCCCAGGCGTGCTGCTGCCAAATCCCGAAGTTACTGTTACCAGGAACGATCGCCCGCCCCTCCCCAGCGAAATTCAATCCCAGAGCAATCAGGCTGCGCCTTTCCAACCCAGGGCAGTTGCTCCGCCCTTGGGAGATATCGCAGTGTCTAACATCGCCCCGGGCGCGGGAAATATTGAACTGAGTTCGGGAGAACGCATCCCCCGCTTGGTGCTGCGGGATGCCCCAGTCCGGGACGTTTTGGCTCTGCTGGCTCGCGCTGCGGGCTTGAACATTGCTTTTACAGGCGGCGGTGCCCCTGCTCAACCGGGCCAGCCCGCAGTGCCTGGTCAGCCGGGAGCCACCGGTTCAGATGAAGGGCCAAAGATTTCTTTGGACATCGAAAATGAGTCGGTGCAAGATGTCTTTAATTACGTGCTGCGGCTCAGCGGGTTGCAAGCTAACCGCCAGGGGCGGACGATTTTTGTAGGGACTAGCTTGCCGATCGACTCGCGCAATATTATCATTCGGACTTTGCGGCTCAATCAAGTTCGCTCTACGGATGCGGCTAACTTTTTGAGCGCTCAAGGTGCGGAAAGTCAACTGCCGATTACTCGGGTGACGATTCAAAGCGTAGGCCAGGGAAATGCGGCGCGGGATGTGGAAATTAGGGAACCGGACATTAAGGCGATCGGCGCTACCCAAGGCACCGGGCCGCTCTTGCTGAGGGGACTGTCGGTGCTGGCGGATGCGAGGCTCAATTCCATCACTTTGGTGGGCGACCCGCGCAAAGTTGACATGGCTGTGGCTTTCTTGACGCAGCTAGATTTGCGGCGCCGTCAAGTCGCTGTCAACGTCAAGGTGATCGATATCAACTTGTTGGGAGACAACAGAACCAACAGCAGTTTCTCTTTTGGAATTAATAACAATTTCTTCGTCAATGACGGCGGGGTGGCCAGTCTCAATTTTGGTGGCATCAATCCGCCCGCTGGCCTTGGAGATCCCATCGCTAGACCCATCATCGGCAACCCCCTAGGAACCCCAGATGTTTTCTACGATGCGAACGGCCGGCTTATCGTGCCGTCTACAGGTCAAGCTCTAGGTCCAGGTCTCCCCCCCACCAAAGGTGTGTTCCTCCAGCCGACAGCCCCTGTTACTAATGACCCCACGCGAGTTGGAATTACGGATTACGAGCCAGGCTCGGCGACCGCCTCAGGAAGTGCAACTTTCGGCCTGTTCCCGCTGTTCCAGTATCCGAGGAGATTCCTGTCGGCGTTGCAGGCAACTATTCAGAGCCAGAATGCCAAAATCCTGACCGATCCGACTCTGGTGGTTCAAGAAGGAGAAACGGCGAATGTGAATATTACTGATGAGGTGATCACTAACATCACGTCCCAAACCCAGAGTACCGGCAATACAAGTACCACAACGGTGACGGCCGTCAAAGACAGGGCTGGTTTGCAGTTGGGGGTGGCGATCGACCGGATTGACGATAATGGCTTTGTGTCTCTACGGGTGAACCCGATTATCAGGACACCTGGCGGCGAGCAAAACCTGGCCACAGGCGCGAACACCAATACTATCAGGCTGCTGGGCGAGCGATCCTTGCAATCGGGCCTAATTCGCCTGCGGGACGGTCAGACTTTGATTGTTTCGGGGATTATCCGCGATGAAGAACGGGTTACAGCGAACAAGATTCCGATCTTGGGAGATTTGCCGATTATCGGTTCGCTGTTCAGGAGAACCAGTAAGGCCAACCAGCGGGCGGAGTTGATTGTATTGCTGACTCCGCAGATTTTGGATGATAGCGATCGATCGAACTTTGGCTACCAAAACAGCATCAGTCCCGACGCGCGCCAACTGTTGCAGCGCAGTCAGCCAGTCCAGCCGAGACAGTAGGAAGTAAGGAAAAATTCCTTGCTGTCAACTTTCCACGCTCTTTACCCTGAGTCCCACAGTCCGACAGGGGTTGAAACCCCTGCCTCAAAGCTAAAGTCCTCTAAAAGAAGACTAAAAATTAGTATTTGAGTCGGTTTTAACCGACTTCAGCTATGAGACAGGGACTTCAGTCCCTGGCGGGTTTCGGGAGAATGAAACAGCCCTGCCCCACGGGAGAAAGAAAGAAGGTAGAAGGAAAAAAGTTTTCCTTTAGCCCTTGACAAATGACATTTTATTCCTTCTATTTCTCCTTTTTTTCTGCTCAGAAATCCACCGAGGCGAGAAATCTTGTCTCCAAGGTGGTATTTTTTTACCTAAATTTTGGGATTAATTAAAAAAATTGTCCAAATCCATATAAATTAAAGGTTCCACCGATCCATAACGGTCGGCAAGACTTTAGAATAATGCAGTGAAAATTAGATGCTGTGGGGTTTTCAGCAATTAGAAACAAAAATTCCTTTTCTGACCAATTACCCTAGGGTAATTAGTATTCAGCAGGAGTTGTGATTCGGGGAAGCGGACGGGAGCAATCGGGAACCACCCAAACCTCCCAAGCCACACCTCAATCCAGTTGATAACTCACGGCTAATAGTTGAACTAACTCTGTTTAACGTAATTTTGCAAATCCAGAAGGAGTTCGCAATGAACAAAGGTGAATTGGTTGATGCAGTCGCGGAAAAGGCTAGCGTGACGAAAAAACAGGCAGATGCTGTTTTGAGTGCCGCCCTTGAAGCAATCATGGAAGCTGTCTCCGATGGCGACAAAGTGACGCTGGTCGGTTTTGGCTCGTTTGAGTCGCGGGAACGCAAGGCCCGCGAGGGTCGCAATCCCAAAACTGGCGACAAGATGGAAATCCCGGCAACCAGAGTTCCTGCATTTTCCGCAGGGAAGTTGTTTAAGGACAGAGTTGCACCCCCGAAAAACGCGGAATAGCTGGCGAACTGAGTCTTGATTAGACCTGTACACGGTGGGAATTTAGCTTGGGCAGCCGCACTGGCAGGCTGCCCTGCCTCTGCTATTCTCGATTTTTCTGCGAGTATCAGTCCTTTGGGCCCTCCTGAGTCGGCCCTGGCTGCGATTCAAGCACACTTGAGCAGTCTGACGGCTTACCCCGATCCGGATTATGGGGAGCTCAGGACTGCTTTGGGGGAGGCTTTGAATGTTGACCGAGATTGGATTTTGCCGGGGAATGGTTCGGCGGAATTGTTGACTTGGGCGGCTTGGGATTTGTCGAAGCTGGAGGCGACTTATGTGGTGACTCCGGCTTTTGGCGATTACTCGCGGGCTCTTTCGGCTTTCGGCGCGCAGGTGCTGAAATGCCCTTTGGAACTCCAATCGTTGGACGCGGAGGCTGGAAGCCGGTTAGTAACGGATGATTTGTCGGTTTCTAACCGTTCCCTTGTCTCCCCTTCTCTCTGTCTCCCAGTTCCTCTTGCTATCGATGCCCATCGACGAGGTTTGCTCCTGAACAATCCGCACAATCCTACGGGTTTGCTGTTTGGTAGAGAGGCGATTTTGCCTTATGTGAAGCAGTTAGGTATGGTGGTGGTGGATGAGGCCTTTATGGACTTTCTACCGCCTTCTGAGCAGGAAACTTTGATCGATGCTGTTGAGGAGTTTCCCAATTTGGTGATTTTACGATCGCTCACTAAATTCTATTCTCTGCCGGGACTGCGCTTGGGCTGTGCGATCGCCCATCCCGATATTCTCCGCCGGTGGCAGTTGCAGCGCGATCCTTGGCCTGTGAATGCTTTGGCTGCTGCTGCTGCTGCTGCTGTGGTGCGAGATACTGTGTTTGAGCAGCAAACTTGGGATTGGCTGCCTGTTGCTCGCCGAGAGCTATTTGAGGGTTTGGCTAATTTACCGGGTTTGCAGCCTTTTGCAGGGGCGGCTAATTTCTTATTGGTTGAGTCGTCGATGTCGGTTTCTTCTATTCAAAAAAGTCTGTTGGAACGACACCGGATTTTGATTCGGGATTGTTTAAGTTTTCCTGAGTTGGGCGATAGATTTTTTCGGGTGGCTGTGCGCTCAAGGGCGGACAATCTGCAGCTAATTGCTGGACTTTCCGAAGTTATTCGTCAGTTGACGGTTGTCAGTTGACTGTTGACTGTTAACAACCAATAAAAGTTGACAAACCGATTTTATTGGTCGTTTGAGCGGACATCCCCAAGAAACCCGGTTTCTCTGATAAATATTGGGTTTTGCAGCGAAGTATCTAGGAAGAAACCGGGTTTCTGACCGGGCGCGCGGATCGTCCTAAACTAATGACTAATGACTACTGACTTTTTTATTTATGCTTGACTATGATTTAGTGATTATTGGTGGAACTCCGGCCGGACGTTATGCTGCTTTGACTGCAACTAATTTCCCGGCTCGCGTTGCTTTGGTGGAACCGCTAAGTAATTCGCAAGATTTGCCGACAAGGGGTAAAGAGTCGATCGACCTTGGTTTGAGATACAGCCAAACTTTGAGGGAGGCTGCTCGTTTTGCCCAGCAGATAACCCGCCAGCAGTTGGGGGTTCGCTGGGAAGTCGCTAATTCCTCTATGCCGATAAAATTGGGGTTTGACGGGGTTCTAAAGTGGGCCGAGGGTGTTGTTTCTAATTTGTCAGAAATTGATGATCTCGGCGTTTTGGCTGCTCGCGGGGTCGATGTTATTTTTGGCAGCGGCGAGTTTGTGGCGAAACCGGATTTGGCTTTTGTCGCGGGCGATAGGAAATTGCGATCGCTCTGTTATTTGCTGGCTTGTCCTACTCTGCCGACGATTCCCAATATAGAAGGACTTTCATCTGCTGGCTTTTTTACTTCCGAAACTGTCGGGGAATTAGCAAAACTTCCACAGTTGCCTAAAAGTTTAGCTGTAATCGGCGCCGATCCCAGCGGTGTCGAAGTAGCTCAGACTTTTGCTCGGCTGGGGGTTGCTGTCACTTTGGTGGTGAAAAGTTCGCACATTTTGGCTAAAGAAGACCGGGAGGCTGCTGGTTTGGTTCAAGCTGCAATGGAAGCTGAAGGAGTGCGAATTCTGACTGCTACTGAGGTGACTCAAGCGAGGGTGATTGAGGGTAAAAAGTGGATTCAAGCTGGGCCAAGGGCGATCGAAGCTGAGGAGATTTTTCTGGCCACGGGCCGCCAGCATCATTTTGCATGGTTAAATCTCGAAGCCGCTGGGGTTAAATTCAGCGATCGGGGGGTGATTTTAAATGAAAAGCTGCAAACAACTAATCGCCGCATTTACGCGATCGGCGATCTTGCTGGGGGTTATCCGTTCCCTCACATCGCTAATTGCGAAGCTGCGGTTGCTGTGAAAAATGCTTTGTTTTTGCCGATGTTTCAAATTGATTATCGCGGGATTCCTTGGGCGATTTTTTCTGATCCGCAATTGGCGAGGGTTGGCTTGACTGAAGCGCAAGCAAGGCGCCGTTTTGGAGACGATCTCATTATTGGTCGGGAATATTTCAAGAATGTTGAAAGAGCTCAAATGTCCGGCGATACAACTGGTTTTTGTAAGATTGTCGGGCATCGCAACGGGGAGATTTTGGGAGCGAGTATTGTGGGGCCACAAGCTGCTGAGTTGATTCACGCGATCGCCTTGGCTGTGCGTCACGGGATGAAGGTTGAGGCGATCGCCGAACTTCCTTATATTTGGTCGAGTTTTTCGGCAATTAACGGTCAAACTGCCTCTCTTTGGGAGTCGCAGCGCTTGGGCAGCAATACTTTTATCCAGAATTTGTGGGAGAATTTGTTTCACTGGCGCAGGTATTGGAATAAGTAAAGAAATCCAATGTTTGTAGTAGGATTTTTTGAAATTTTTATGATGAGCGCAGAGTTAAAAAGTAACTTGCTAATAAGCTCACTCAGCATTAAAATTGTATGTCACTAAATAATCAAACCATAAGTGTGTAGTTGCTCGGGCGCCGCCAGAAATATGCAATTTTAATGTACCACAACTTAACTAATAACTGATGACTACTCACTGATAACTAATGACTACTGATATCGTTTCCGGTTGCATCGGAATAATAAAATCGAGTCAACAGTTAACACTCAACCATGCAGTTTTTCGACCCGCCCGTCAACAGTCAACAATCATGTATGGGTGCAACCGGAATTGATATGACTAATTATTGCTGGCGAGAGTGCAATGCTGGATTTGACGATCGCCGGTACAATGCGATCGCAAGCCATTCTCGCCCCAGAAAGGTTTCTTGCGACTGGCCCCACTTGCAGCGCTGCTAAACCACCGGTCAAAAATAATTCGCATCCGGGCCAACGCAGGTGTTTGTCTAAGACTGGCAAACCTTTAACTATTTCAATGGGATGCGTTTCTAGCATTTCTTTGAACATGGGCTCGGCTGCAATGTCTAGTTTGGTGCCGGTTGCTAGCCAAATTCGATCGACCAATAACGTCTCCCCACTGCTGCAATCAACAGTCCATCTGTTATTTTCCCACCGAACGCCAACAACTTCGCACTGTTCGTGAAATGTCAGTTTTTCGCTGCGGGAGAACCTCCGCAACTGTGTCATAATTTCCGGTGTCATCGAGCCGCCGTTGCGGGCTTGTTGAATGATTTCCCACCGCGAATGCCAATCTGGTTCGGCGGCGAATCCTTTGAGGTATTTTGGCCCCAACCAACCGGGTTCGGCATCAAATAGTTTTTCTTGGAAATAGCGCCTAGTCATTAACAGGACTTTTGCTCCTCTGGCGGTTGCTCCTACTGCTAAATGTCCGCTGGTTAGTCCGCCGCCGACAATTAATATTTGTTCTCCTTGCAATTGCAAATTTCGCAAATCTATTTGATGGGAGTGGCGAATTCTTTCGGCGGGATGCTGTGTTTGAATTTGATTTGCCCACGCTGGTAAATGCGGTTTTCCACTTCCGGCGGCGACAATTACTCGGCGGGCGATCGCACTTTTTCCGTCTTCAAACCACAGGCGGAAACGGCCAGATTTCGGCTGAATGCGGGTAACTTTTGCTTTGATAACTCGATCGCCCAATTCCCACCTTTTTATTGTGTCCCCGCAAAATTCCTCAAATAACCGACTTCCAGGCAAATCGTAGGGGGGAAACAATTCGCAGGAGCGATTTTGGGCAAACCTCCGCAATTCGTAAGGGTTGGGATCTGGGTGGTGCACTGCGGGCGATCGCAAATGCCCAATTTCTAAAGCGGCAAATTGCCTCCGCCACTGGGTCAGCCATTCGCCGCTCGGATCGAATGCTAAAACTTTATCCCGGATGCTGTTGCGTTTTTTCAATATGTGTGGTATTAGAGTCAGAGCGTGGGGCCCAGCGCCGATTACAGCTAAATCAATTTGGGGCGGCGTGGCTTCTGAGTTCGCTTGCATGAGAAGTGAAATTTGCGAATGATAACAATTCTCATTTTAGGTTAATCGAGCATCAAGTTTACGCCTTTCGAGAGCAAGGAGGATGGATGTTCCGCAGAAAGAGACAGGATACGCAAAAGCTCAGAAACCGGTTTTCTGAGAGATTTCTGCCCATCCTGAGCGCCCTGGGGCGCTCAGAAACCGAGTTTTTTAGCCCACCGGAATGAAAACCGATCTCGGAAAGCGTCGGGACGATCGTCGGTGGGCGTTACGATAAAAGTAAAAAAAACTTGTAAAAAAAACTTAGCCGACTGCCTGTGGCGCTGCCTCAATTGCCAGAGCCGGCAAGCATCGCTGACGGGCGCTAATTTCTGCTTGGAGTGCCTGATTGACTTGGGCTAGTTTCATTCTCCGCTTCGGAACTTTGGCATTTAATACGTGATTCACTTCTGAGAATTGGGCAGCTTGTTATTGAATCTTGACAAATAATTCAGCTTGCGATCCGATGACTCCTAAGTGATCGGCAATTTTCTGGCGCACAAACTCGATTTCCTCTGCTTCCTGCTGTAAATGCAGAATCGCTCGAATTGTAATGATGAGATTAAATTATGAGCTAAACTAGACATTAGATTGAATAGGCGATCGCATTCCAGCATCGGTTTCAAAAATACTATTAAGTATCTGATTAGCCTCTTAAATTCCTCTTCTATCAACTGCTGTCGTTTAATCAGCCTTAACCTTCTTCATTTTCTACTTAGTCTTAACTCAAGTATAAACAGCTCTTACATAAAATCTTCCACTATTGTTTTAAACTGGCACTTTCATAAGTTGAGCCACAAAGTATATTAAGAAAAATGTACTTGACTGAATAGCACAGCAGAGCGAGCGAAAATAGTAGATAGTAACTCTAAGAAGCTTCGGGCTTGACAGAAGCCGTAGGAATACGTAGATATGATTAACCTTACAAAACTTTTCCTAGGATATCACATTAACGA
Source organism: Microcoleus sp. MON1_C5 (assembly GCF_036701875.1). Classification (NCBI taxonomy): domain Bacteria; kingdom Bacillati; phylum Cyanobacteriota; class Cyanophyceae; order Oscillatoriales; family Microcoleaceae; genus Microcoleus; species Microcoleus sp. MON1_C5. Next base: position 31,375 of record NZ_JAUBRN010000022.1, read on the forward strand.
GGAAATTTACGCAGGCAATCGAACTCTAGTTTATCGCGGCATTCGCTCTTCAAATGGGCAACCCGTCGCGATCAAACTGCTGCGAAATGAGTTTCCCAGCTTCAACGAACTCGTTCACTTCCGCAACCAATACGTCATTGCTAAAAACTTAAATATCCCCGGCACTGTCAAGGTATACAGCCTGGAGAGCTATCATAACCGCTATGCTCTGGTGATGGAAGACTTTGGCGGAATTTCCTTAAGTAACTACCTTGCTAGTCTAGCATCCGATAGCAACGAAACCCCAGAAGGCTTGCCCGTTAACGAGTTTCTTCCTATGGCGATTCAAATTGCCAACGCCCTTGACGGACTTCATCGCCACCACGTCATCCATAAAGACCTCAAGCCCGCCAATATTCTAATTAACCCCACCAGCAAAGAAGTGAAGGTGATTGACTTCAGCATCGCTTCCATGCTGCCGCGCGAAACCCAAGAAATTCAAAATCCCAACGTCCTTGAAGGCACTTTACCTTATATATCTCCCGAACAAACGGGGCGAATGAATCGAGGCATTGATTACCGCACAGATTTCTACTCGCTAGGAGTAACATTCTACGAATTACTAACAGGAAAGTTACCATTCCAAACGGATGACCCCATGGATTTGGTACACTGCCACCTCGCCAAACAGCCGCTCCCAGTCTCAAGTGTCAACAAAAGCGTTCCATGGGTGCTGTCGGAGATTGTCAGCAAACTGATGGCGAAGAATGCTGAAGCTCGCTATCAAAGTGCCCTAGGACTCAAGTTTGATTGGGAAACTTGTTTATCCCAGTCGCAAGGGACAGGGGCGCTGACTAAATTTACCATAGGGGAGCGAGATTTGTGCGATCGCTTTACTATCCCCGAAAAATTGTACGGTCGAGAAAGCGAAGTATTTTCGTTGCTAGCCGCCTTTGACCGGGTGAGTGCAGGTAGCACTGAAATGATGCTCGTTTCGGGTTTTTCTGGTATTGGTAAAACCGCTGTCGTCAACGAAGTTCACAAACCTATTGTCCGGCAGCGTGGCTACTTTATTAAAGGCAAATTTGACCAATTCCAACGCAACCTTCCCTTTAGTGCCTTTGTCCAAGCTTTTCGCGACTTTATGGGACAATTGCTATCTGAAACAGATGCGAAAGTTGAACAATGGAAATCGGAAATTTTGACTGCTTTGGGCGATAGTGCTGGGGCGATAGTTGAAATCATTCCCGAACTAGAACGTATTATCGGGCCGCAACTGCCAGTCCCCGAACTTTCTGGCAGTGCCGCGCAAAATCGCTTTAACTTGTTGTTTGAAAAATTCATTCAAATCTTCACCACAAAAGAACATCCTTTAGTAATTTTCTTGGACGATTTGCAATGGGCCGACTCAGCATCATTGAAATTGATGCAACTGCTGATGAGCGACCTGGATAACTGCTATCTATTTTTAATTGGAGCTTATCGAGATAACGAAGTTTTTCCAGCGCATCCCTTGATGCTGACTTTATCGGAAATTGAAAAGGCGGGAGCAAAGAAGCATACTATTACTTTAGCTCCTTTACAACAGTCACATATTAATTATCTGATTGCAGATACTTTAGTTTGCTCGACAGAGTTAGCAACACCTTTGACACAATTGGTGTATCAAAAAACGCAAGGTAATCCCTTCTTTAGCACTCAATTTCTCAAGTCATTATATGAAGATGGACTGATTGAGTTTAATTTTGAGGTTCGTTATTGGCAGTGCGATATCTCTAGAGTGCGATCGCTAGCCATCACCGATGATGTAGTAGAATTCATGGCGCTTCAGTTGCAAAAGTTGCCAAGTCAAACCCAAGAAGTTTTGAAGTTCGCAGCCTGTATTGGCAATCAGTTCGATTTAGGGACTTTAGCAATTGTTGATGAAAATTCGCCAGTAGAAACCGCAACATCTTTATGGAAGGCACTACAAGACGGGCTAATTTTACCCGTTACCGAAGTTTATAAGTTTTATCAATCACAGGGAGATAGCGAATCGGTAATCGGTAATGGAAAGGAATCTCAGCAATTATCAATTACCCCTGACCAATTACCCAAATATAAGTTTTTACACGATCGCATTCAACAAGCTGCTTATTCCCTCATTCCTGACAACCAAAAGCGTTCGACTCACTTAAAAATCGGTCAACTGTTATTACAGAATACGTCAGAAGCCGAACGAGAAGAAAGAATATTTGATATTGTCAACCACTTAAATGTGGGAGTTGAACTAATTACCCAAGAGGCAGAACGGGAGCAATTAGCACGGTTAAATCTGGTTGCCGGAAAGAAAGCCAAAGCTGCGACTGCCTATTCTGCTGCGGTTGAATATTTCAATATTGGCAGAGAATTACTGGCAGCAAATAGTTGGCATAATCAATACGAACTAACATTAGCGCTGTATACAGAAGCAGCAGAGGTGGCATATCTAAGCGGTGACTTTGACCAGAGGGAAAAATTAGCATCTGTCGTGGAAAACTGCGCCAAAACGCTACTGGACAAAGTGAAGCTATATGAAGTCCAGATGCAAGCTTATATAACGCAAAATAAGCTACAGGAAGCTGTGAATACGGGACTACAAGTTTTAAAGCAGTTGGGGGTAGAGTTTCCTTCCGAACCCAATCCGGCTGATATTGGACAGGCATTAGGGGAAACAGCGTCTATTTTGAGCGGCAAGCCAACTGAGGACTTAATCGATCTCCCTCAAATGACAGATCCTCATCAACTGGCCACTATAAAGATGCTGTTAAGTGTATTTGTTTCTGCCTACATAGTGCTGCCGCCACTGGTGCCTTTAATAGTGAGCAAACAGGTCAATTTATCCGTCCAACATGGGAATGCTTCTGTGTCTCCCTATGCTTATACCTTATATGCTTTTTTTCTGTGCGGAGCGGGAGATATTGAGCGGGGCTATCAGTTCGGTCAACTGGCTTTACGTCTATTGTCAAAGTTGAATGCCAAAGAAATCCAAGCCAAGACATCCGCAATGGTGCATTCTAGTATTCAACCTTGGAAAGAACACATCAGAAATACTTTAAAACCTTTGCTGTCTGATTATTCTTGTGGGCTGGAAACCGGAGAGTTAGAATTTGCTGGTTATGCTATCTTTCAATACAGTTGTTACGCGTATTTTGTGGGCAAGCAACTAACGCATCTCGAACGAGAAATGGCAACCTACGCAGATGCGATTAGTAAAATTAACCAACAAGCAGCACTTAATTATCAGAAAATCTATTGGCAAGCTGTCTTAAACTTGATAGGAAGAAGCGAAAACCCATGCCATTTAAAAGGAGAAGTCTACGACGCAGACACAATGCTGCCACTGTATCAGCAAACCAAGAATTACGTGGGAATTTTTTACGTATACCTAAACAAACTTTTGCTTTGTTATGTATTTGAAAATTACCCAGAAGCGTTGAAAAGTATCACTGAAATAGAAACTTATTTGAGCGCAGGTACAGGGCAGATAATTATTGCCATCTTCTATTTTTACGATTCTCTAGTGCGGCTAGCCGTGTATGCCGATACTCCACAGTCTGAGCAACAGGAACTTCTCGACCGAGTACAAGCTAATCAAGAAAAAATGCACAAATGGGCGGATCATGCCCCAATGAATTTTTTGCACAAATTATACCTAGTTGAGGCAGAAAAAAATCGGGTTTTAAACCAAAAAGTAGCAGCGATCGAGATGTACGACAAAGCGATTGCCCTCGCCCAAGAAAACGAATACATTAACGAAGAAGCACTAGCTCACGAACTCGCTGCCAAATTCTATTTGGAATGGGGGAAAGAAAAACTCGCAAAACCCTATCTAATTGATGCTTACTATGCCTACGCTCGTTGGGGAGCAAAAGCAAAGATTGATTATCTAGAACAGCGCTATCCCCAATTGCTTGCTCCTATCCTGCAACAGGCTCGAAGTCGCCAGTATCCGAGCGAAACAATTCACACCTCCACCAATAGTGAATCCTCCCTATCTAACAGCAATAGAACAATTATCGGTAGCACCAGCAGCAGTTCGGAATTAGTAGATTTGCCGACAGTTATCAAAGCTTCTCAAGCTCTCTCCAGTGAAATAGAACTAGAGCAATTGTTGACTACTTTGATGGAAGTAGCAGTTCAAAATGCCGGAGCACAAAGCGGAGCATTAATTTTGGATGAAGCGGGAAAGTGGAGAGTTGCCGTACAGTGTATAAATCGCCACGATTGTCATTTGGAAGCGCTTCTAGTTGAAGAAAGCAAAGCAATTCCTCTGAGCATAATTAACTACGTCAAACGTACAAAAGAAATTCTGGTATTCGATCGGGCCAGCACTCAAACTACGTGGGCTGGCGATCCTTACATCATTGAGCAGCAACCCAAGAGCGTTTTATGCACTCCGATTCTCCATCAAGGCAAAGTAATGGGGATTCTGTATTTAGAGAATAATCTCACAACGGGGGCGTTTACGCGCGATCGCGTCGCCATCCTCAACATCCTCTGCTCCCAAGCTGCCATTTCCTTACAGAACGCCCGACTGTATCAACAATCTCAGGAATATGCCCAAAAACTAGAGCAATCTATCCAGGATCTCAAACAGATGCAACTGCAATTGGTGCAAGGTGAGAAGATGTCTGCTCTCGGAAATTTAGTCGCAGGGGTAGCCCACGAAATTAACAATCCCGTAGGCTTTATAGCCGGCAACTTGCAACCCGCTCAAGAATACGTCGGGGATTTATTCAACTTGATTGATTTGTATCAAGAAAGATTTCCCAATCCGGGAGGGGAAATTGAAACAGAAATTGAGGATATAGACTTGGAGTATTTGCGAGAAGATTTGCCCAAATTGATTGGCTCGATGAAGGAGGGAGTTGAGCGCATTCGCAATATCAGTACGAGTTTGAGAACGTTTTCCAGAGCAGATAGCGATCGACCCGTTTCTTTCAATATTCACGATGGGCTCGAAAGCACTCTGCTAATTCTCAAGCACCGTTTAAAAGCCAGCGAGTTCCGCCCTGCCATTGAAGTTGTGAAAGAGTATGGTAACTTGCCCCTAGTGAAATGCTTTCCCGGACAGTTAAACCAGGTATTTATGAACGTACTGGCAAATGCCATTGACGCTCTGGAGGAGTCAAATAAGGAGCGCACTTTTAAGGAAATTAAAGCCAGACCTAATCAAATAACGGTTGAAACTGCTCTGAGCGAATCCAAAAATCACGTTTTGATTCGCATTAAGGATAATGGAGTGGGGATGTCGAACGAAGTCAAGGAAAACATCTTTAACCACTTATTCACAACTAAGTCTGTGGGTCAAGGAACTGGATTAGGATTGTCTATAGCCCACCAAATTGTTGGGGAAAAACATGGAGGTACATTAGTGGTGAATTCCTCCCTCGGTCAGGGTTCGGAGTTTGTGATTTCTATTCCGGTGTGAGCAGTTCGTAGTAGGTCTTTAGCGCAATTAGCAGCGCCACCTCGCAATTATCAAGCCCCCTTATTAGAAGAAAGAGGGAAGGGAGAGCGGGGAACGAGCAACAGGCTAAGGGTTCTTTTGCTAGGAACTAGCGACCTACGGACTAAGGAAAGAAAGAATCTAGACTAATTCCCCCATCCTCCGCCCGCATTTTATTCGTGATTGAGACAGCGGTTTGGAATCGCCCGCTTTACCAATACTCTTCCCTTTTTTTGTGCCCTGTTTTGAGTTAAGAGTTTCCTTGAGATTTTAAGCCTCTACCTTCCCGAAATGAAAGCAGCTATCATGCTACTGAGATTGTGGAGTTAAATTTCATAAATTTCATAATATGATAAGGCGCGCACCCTAGGTTAATAAGGTGCGCGCTTGACGCTTGACGCTGAGATGTACGGAGAGGGTGGGATTTGAACCCACGTTAGAGTTACCCCTAAAGTAGATTTCGAGTCTACCGCATTCAACCGCTCTGCCACCTCTCCAATTGATTTGAGATGTGAGCTAAAAGTATTTTACCGCACAGTGCGCCAGATTGTAAATCTTTATAAAAAAGAAGTTTGATTTTCTTCAGATTCCAAAGTGGTCTTAAATCCCCCTGCTGGGGTCCACTGGAGGGCTCCGTCGCGCCCTGTCCAGAATATCTGAGTTTTGCTTTGGCGCAGTTGGGCTGCGGTTTCTGGGTCGATTTCGTCAGCAGATGCGATCGCCACTTGCGGCCCCACTGCGCCCAATAACTCGGCCGTCAAGGCTTTTCCTGACCACCACAGCACTTGAGCCGGCTTCAAGGTTCCCGTTGCTGCCAATTTTTTTTGCGCTTCCGGTGTCATGTCACCGACGAGCAACCAAGTTCGATTTCCCACCAGGAATTCTACCACCGGAATCTCCGCATTCACCAACTGCAACCGCGTCGAACCCAGATCAACTGTACTGTTAGTTTCTAAAGGAAAGTAAACGCCTTGGCGAGATTGCACAGCCGTCATAAATTCCTGACTGTTGCCACGGTGAATTTGTTTCGGAGCATTATTATCATAAAATGTTTTAATTGGCAAGCGTTGTAGTAATTTTCCCCAACCACTGCTCAAACCTAAATGACCGTGAGTGGCGATCGCAAAATTCACAGAATTAACTCCTTGCTGCTGCAAAAAAGGCAACACTGTAAACCTTACGGTATTTTCATCACCGCTATTAATTAGCGCCACTTTTCCCCTATCTTGAATTACTAAAACTGGATCGCCAGATGTCGCCAGCAAAGTAACTTGAAATAAAGATGATTGAACCTGCCAAGCTGGCAAAACTATGATACTTATTCCCGCCACAAGCGCCAGCGGTAAAATCCAAGCCGATGAAAAACTCGGCAGCGAAATAACTCTACTTTTCCCCTTCTTCTTTCTTCCTTCTTCCTTCTTCCTTCTTCCCTCTTCCTTCTTCCTTCTTCCCTCTTCCTTCTTCCTTCTTTCCCCGATCCAAACCCAGCAAATTAAACTGTAAAGCGCTATTAGCTGAAAGACCGATACTTGACCGACAGCTACCGAATTACCCGGTAATTGCGAGAAATATTGGGCGATCGCAATTAACCCCTTTGCCGGATAATCGAGCAGTTGCGCTAAAACACTGCCAGCGGGCGGAAAAATCAATCCAGCTAAAGCGCTAACCATCCCCCCAATACTCAAAATCCACAGCAAAGGAGCCGCAATAATATTAACTAAAATGCTGTAAGGTGATACCACACTAAAAACATAAAGTAACAGCGGCAGCACCCAAACTGAAGCGGCGATCGGAACCACAACAATCGAAGCGATCGCGGGAGGCATCCAGTCCAACTTTGCCATCAGCGGGGGCGTTGTCACGATTAACCCCAAAGTCGCCAAAAAACTCAGTTGAAAACCTAAATCCCAAATCCACAAAGGGTTAACCAGCAGTAAAATAGTAGCAGCGATTAACAGCAACCCCAGCGGCTTAACTTGGCGGTTCAGCACCAAAGCAAATAAGGTTCCAAATCCCATCAAAGCAGCGCGGCATACTGAAGCTTCAAAGCCAGTTAACGCCACTAGCAAAAATAAAGCACCGACGCCAAAACTAAATTGTAATTGTTTGGAAAAACGTCTGGTTAAACCTAGAACTAAAGCCAAAACCATTGAAACTTGAGTGCCGGAAGCTGCGATCGCGTGGGCCAATCCAGCCTGCACAAAATAGTCGCGGATATTGTAAGGTAAATCTACTGCTTGTTTGCCGAGGGCGATCGCACTGATCAGCGGCCCTTCGGGAACATTTAACTGCGATAGTTGCGATCGCACGATCCGTTGCCGCATCGCTTGAATTTTCGATGGCTGCATCCCGCTGGGCTCCAAGAAAGCAGCCGTTTGGCTGTTAACTCGATTTACATCCGCAATCGCCTTTTCTCTCGTCCAGTCAATTTGACGACCTTTGAGTCCGACAAAAGCCCCTTCTCTGGCTAAATATGCTTGAAAATCAAAAGCCCCTGGATTCGACGGCGGCTGCGGTTTGTACAAGGAACCCACAACTGCGATCGTATTGTCGGCGTACAAACCCGTTGCTTGCAGCAGGGGAACTGTAACGTAGAGTTTGCCGGATACTGGGCGGTTGACGACTGCTCCTCCCTCGCCGCCGTTGATTTCGCTAACTAAATCTGTTTCTAGCCAAAATTGCGATCGGCCCGATCGAGTCAATCGAGGCGTACTGACAACTCTACCGCGAACTGTCACTGCCACTTCTTGAGTGTTCCCGCCAGCCGGAATCAGTTTGCTGATGTCATCTACTGCCGGTTGGGGCGATCGAACTGCAAAATAAACGCTCGCTAGAAATGCCACCAAACCCGCAACTGCCCACACCCATTTCGCTCTCGGCAGCATCTCCAACAAACTCAATTCTTCCCTCGTATCTAAGGGTTCTTCAAGAGCATTTTCTTTTTGCCGGGTGCGTCTTTTCTTGGTGACTTTGACAGAATTTTTAGTAAATTTTCGCAACAATTTTGGCATGGCGATCGCCACCGCTATTCCCAAAGCAAGTATCCCGTATCTACCCCAAGAAACCGCTGTAGAAATCAATCCCAAAATGTAGGCAAGACAGAAAATGGCACCCGTTGCTTGATTCATTAATTAGTAATTTAGAGGGGGAATATTTCAGGTAAACCGATGCAAGAATTATGCACTCCTTACCAAATAAACCGGGTTTTTCAATCGGAGTAAAAAGCTAAACGCCGTGTATTTAGATAAAAAACCCAGTTTCTGGCTACCCCTGCGTAAGTTATGGGAAAATTTCTTTCCTTACATTCTTTCCCTTCCCCTTCCCCTTCCTCTTCCTCTTCTAAATAGACAGCCCCAATTTTAAACCGAAAGCCGCGTGCAGCACCATAAGTGCAAGGGCTGTCGTGCCTAAATAAGCGTGAACCGCGCGCAGTGCCAGCTTATTGCCCCCAAAACCAGTTAGCGAAATCAAGCTGCCAACAGCCAGTAAAACCAGCACTGCCGAACCTGTCCAAAAATGCGGACTTTCCATAACTGGCTGGTGCTGCATCACCAGCGACAGCAAGCCGCCTGTATAGCCCAAAGCTAGAAACAGAAACATCCACGGTGCAAGCTTGCGGTGATCCGAGCGACTTTTGAGTGCGACATCTTTATCGGCGGCCAAACGTCCCTGCCATCCCGTATACCCGACAAAACTGCCCATCGCCACCACCACTATCCCCATCATTACAGGGTGTCCCCAATGGGTAATTGGTTCGGGAATTCCCATACTGCGAAATTGACTGGCGATGGGTTCTAGTAGTTCGCTGAGATTTATCATTTGCTTGAGATTCCTAACTTTGCGATCGCTAATTTTGATTTAACCAACAACTTGCTCTAAATAGCAATATATCGATCGCGATTTTCAATCACTGTTTCCAGCCAGAAGTCTGTATAAAATAAAAGAGCCGGACACAGGAGAAGTGTATTCCCTAGCCTCAGCCGGGGAGCGGCCATTTCAGTTAATTTGAGGTGAGCAGTATCCAGTTTTTTGTCCCCACACCCGTAAGAGGATGCTATTGCAGACGGCGCTATGATTAAGCCTTACCGATTTTTGCAGCGAATTGCTCAACTGCTCGCCTACGCTTACTCAGCACTGATTGTCAGCTACCTGATTCTGAGACTGATCTTTTGGGACAGGCTGTGGCCGATTGCCTTGATGGGGGATTTTGTTCCTTGGATTTTCTTGCCAATCTTCCTGCTGCCAATTCTAGGGTTTTTTATCATAAAGAAACGCTGGTTCGCGATTGTTTCCTCTGTCGCTGGCATCTGTTTGCTGGGTTGGCTGCACGTCACCTACTTTTCTCCCCAGTCGGCGAACATCAGTGACTCCCAGCCAACCCTCAAGATTTTTTCTCTCAACCTCGGCTGGCATCACAAATCCCCACAAGCTTTGGTCAACCTAATTGAGGAAGAAAAACCAGACCTCATTTGTTTGCAAGAAATTAAGGAGGATTACGCCAAAGAAGTATTCTCTAAATTGGCGGCATTATACCCGCACCACTTGGGGCGCGGATACCATGTGATTCTCAGCAGATATCCCATTCGCTCTTTTCAAAAGTTAAAGCTAGCCGGTGGGAACGAACCACAGGAACGAGCTATTATCGGAATGAACCAGCAAGATGTAGTTCTTTATAACATTTCAACAACCCCACCTTGGTTTCGCCAGCATAAAATTTTGCCTTTCCTCAAAATCCCAGTTTACGAGTACGGCGACCGACCGGCACAAATTCAAGATTTAGTGCGGCGACTCCAGAAAGAAACGCTGCCGACTATTGCTGCCGGGGACTTTAATCTGACTGACCAGTCTCAAGACTACTATTATTTGAGAGCGGTTATGCAAGATGCTTTCCGAACAGCAGGACTGGGTTTTGGCTTTACTTTTCCTCACGGGTGGGATCTGAATTTACTGGTTAAACAGTTAAACTGGAAATTAACTTTTCCCCTGGTGAGGCTTGACTATGTTTGGTATTCTCAGCACTGGGGGGCGAAATCAGCCAAGGTTTTACCGCCAATTGGTTCAGAGCATCTGCCGCTGTCGGTCCAACTGCGGATGCAACCGGAATTGGGACGAGTGTAGGGGGTACGCAACACTTTGGTGGGGCTACCACAATGGAATGGGTGTCAATTAAAGCTCCGGGCGAAGATCCTGATGCTGTTGGCGAATCCGTGAAGCGTGACACCCCACATTTGCTCCCGTCGCACCCCTGTTAGATCATTTCCGGTAATTACCCGCAATTAATTTTTATTTCCCTGTTTCTCTTTCTTCTTTCTTCTTGGCGTACTTGCCATCTTGGCAGCTCATTATTAAACCCCCCAAGGAAACAAAGTATTGATTCGCCAACAGTCTCATGGAATTCGCGGCTATCCAAACAAGGAATTTTAGACAAATGAAGATGTTTTCCATCAAGCACACACTAATTGCTCGAATTAAGCCTTACCGACTTTGCAGTTGACTGCTGAATCGCCCCTAGGCGATAGCCCCCGGTATGCGCTTCACCCAATCTTCACAGCCTCATCCTCACTCTGGATGTTAAATTCTACCTGCCTGCTCAAAGTTAATTTCAATTCCTTGACTTTGTGAATGCCAAAGGGAGAAATATTAACTTCGCAGCCGACGAGCACTCGCACTTCTACATTTTGCTAATCGCTCTCAAGGGAGAATCAACTTCTGGAAAAAAAACTAGAGGTTCCAAGTTTGAGACTTCTGGCATAAGGTATGCCGTCTGCCCAGGCTCACTTCGATCGACTGAGCGCTAACCCGTCTAGAAGGCACCCTGATAGCACCCTTGTCTGTTGAGCAGCCATCGGTGTGCACCTAAATGAACCCTCTCAACTAACTCGCTGGGGATTCGGTTTTAGCAGACAAGCACCCACTTTCTTGCGTCGCCTTCCTCGGAACCGTGCAATCGCTAAAATCACTGCGCCGTCGCTAAAGTAGCTTCCGAAGGTTGGATTTGATACTTTACGAGATTTGCCAGTTCTTGTAACTGACTAATAGCTTCTGCACCTTCTAGTTTCATGAGTTCGCGGTCGTCCCGCATCTCAGTCCAAGTGATACCGTAATCTGACACTAAAAATCGAATCAGATGGTTGTCCGTCAAACTGACCATAAATGAGGCACTGTTCATCTGACCCCCGCAAGTGTAGCAGGATGCCAGATAACCCCGATGCTCTAGCACGATCGCTAAAGCTTGGAGGTTCATTACCAGATCTTGAACGAATTTACGGTGTTGTTCTGCAAGTCTCAGAAACACAGTTCTCCTCCTATCACCACACCGTGTATTTTACATCCCATTTAATAATTTCTTAATAAATGGGTATTTAGGTGCTGGTTCAGTATACGTTTAGTATGCTCAAAAAAAATCGGATTAGCGACCTCTTCAGCCTACCTATACTAGATTAACCGAGTTGTGGTCGAAACGAAGTATCAGCAGCGACATTCAGCCAAAACAGGCTCTCGCGGGGGACTCCAGCCGGAAAATTTGCCTGCTGTCAGGGCTGATTCAGCCGTCGGAGAACCCAAAGATACAAATAACTAATGATAGTGATGAAATTAGTTAAGCATAAGAGTTCAATCGCCTTGGGGATACTCGTCCCAAAGCGTCGTCGTCTGCCGCAAGCTCCGAAAATCGCCATTCCCCAAAATCAAGTGATCCAGCAGCGGAATCGACAAAAACTGCGCTCCCGCCAGCAACTGTCGCGTCAAAGCAATATCCTCCGGGCTTGGCTCCACAATCCCCGAGGGGTGATTGTGCGAGATAATCGCCCGCGTCGCCCCCTGGCGGATCACCTCGCGAAAAATATCCCGTGGGTGAGCCAAAGTTTCCGTTGCTGTGCCGATCGTAATTACCTGAGTACCCAGCAGGCGATTTTTCACATCCAGCAGCACCACAGCAAAACGTTCCTGAGACTGCCACATCAAATCCTGACTCAGGGCGTCCGCCGCCGCTTGGGGAGAGTCAACCACAGCCATTTCCGGTGGCCGCGACTGAAACACCCGCTTCCCCAACTCCACCGCAGCCAAAATCGAAGTTGCCTTGGCAGGGCCAATCCCGTGAATCTGCGTCAACTCCTGAACGCTAATAGTGCGTAGCACAGCCAGAGGATCGCGGTGGTGCAAACTCAACTGATTTAAAATATACTGTCCGAGCCCGACGGCGGAAAGTTTGCCTTGTCCCTGACCAGTACCCAGGAGAATCGCAATCAATTCTGCAGTCGCCAAACTTTTCGGGCCACCCGCCATCAACCGTTCCCGTGGCCGTTCACTCGTTGGCAAATCGACAATTCTCAAGCTGTAAGTCATAGCTGCACCCGCACCGCAAGCTCAACAATTGCACCATTTTAGCCGATCGATTTGCGTTCTTCAATTCGTACAATCACCCAAAAAAGCCTCGATCGTTAACCGAGGCTGTTGGCAGAGTAAATCTAACCTAGCGTTTCGCAAGCGATCGAGTCTCGATCTCGATCGAGCTTAAACGGATCGCCCGGATATGCCTCTAACACTCGCTGCGCTTCGGCTTGACTCGCAAAGTCAGAACAGTCGCAATCCGAGTTAACGCAACTCGGAAAATCGGCACTTTTAACCTTCTGTTTAGAAGACTCGTAAATAACTTTCTTGGTATCTCCCTTTGGCTGCTTTGCATCAATAGCAATCTCTGCGGTTCGCTCAACAGATTTGACTGAAGATGGCAATTTGCGATCGGGCCCTGGTTTGGCAAGTGCAGGTACCTTCGCAGAAATGGCAGGTTTCGGTGTTGGTGTCGGCGTTTTCACAGTCTCCGGCTTGGGTGTCGAAAGCAGTGACGGCTTAGCGGTTTGAGATGATACTAGCGGATCGCTTGGGGCCGTAAGCGCCACTGAAACTTCCTGAGACGGAGGGGGTGCGGTGACGCCAGCAAGCACAAACGAAGCCGCCATCAACCCGCCGTACATCGCGATCGATCGCTTGCGGGTTGGTGCGCCCACCCATTTCGGATTAACAATACCCAGAAACAAGGCAGGGATAGACAAGAGAAAGCTTAAGACGAAAAAATTAAACATAGCGATTTTTAGCAGTAAAAAAGAGAAGTCATCCAGGACGCAGAAACCGGGTTTCTTTTACCCAAATCCGAGGTGAAGCACGAAGGATATCTGTTTAAACCACCTGAGTTCTTTAATCCCTGTGCGTAAGTCCTGAGAAGTTAACTTGCTTATTTATCTACCGATCAACTCAAAAATCCCTATGATTTACGAAGTAAACTAGAACGTTGGACACCTGACCCTAGTGCAACCCCGTTTCTGAGTCAGTCCTGGACGCACTCAAAGACCAAAAACCCGGTTTCTGCGTCAATATTTATCGAAAAAGCGACGAGTTGTGGAATAAACCGGGTTTTTTGCGTAAGTCCTGTTAGGGTATTTCTCCTTACTAAAGCCCCGATTTTTCCCTACAGTTGGCGATCGCACTCCGACGCCTATAAACCGGGGTTTTTAATTGCAGTAAATGAGTAGAACCAAGTATTTTTCTTAAAAAACTACGTTTTTGGCCCCAACCGGCCGTAAGTCCTGGTAAAATTTCTTGTAATGCTGCCAAAAAAGTGAAATGCATACCCAGCTACCTTCAGCGCAAAGGTGCGCTTACCCTAAATTCTAGCGATTCAGTTGAGGCCAGCAGCCCCGATGAAACTGGTTGTGGCGCCTTGGGTGCTGTAACCCCAAGCAAAACGAACGAAACTGCCATCAAGCCGCCGTACAAGGCACTCGATCGCTTGCGAGTTGCCAGTCCCACCCATTGAGGATTTAGCAGACCCAGACAAAAAGCCGGTGTGGAAAACATGAAAGTTAATACAAACAAGCTGGACATCACGCACCTCCGACTACCGAATTGCAGCGATTAATTACTTTTCTCTCCAATTAATAGCTCACAAATCCGCTTAAAAAAGTGGTAATTTAGGATTTATAACTTGAGAATTATTCATGTTTATCAAACAATAATATTTTTTTTTAAATCTCTTACTTTAGGTAGTGGCTAAAAAAATAAGAGCTTTCTAAAGAGGTCAAAATTTTAGCTTAAAATAGAAACTAAATTCCTTACTCAAAATATGAAAGTCCGCTTTAACGTAGTGCGCCAAAATCAAAACGAGGCTCCTCGGGTTCACACTTACACCCTAGATGTGGAAGAGAGCAATACCATCCTAGACTGCCTCAACAGTATTAAGTGGGAACACGACGGCACTTTAGCTTTTCGCAAAAATTGTCGCAATACAATTTGCGGCAGTTGTTCTATGCGAATTAACGGTCGCTCAGCATTAGCTTGCAAAGAAAATGTAGCCAGCGAACTGGCAAGACTGCAAAAAATAGCCGATTCCAGCTCAGCAGAAAGGCCTACCGATTTCATCCCAGAAATCACCGTCGCCCCAATGGGAAATATGCCGGTTATTAAAGATTTGGTTGTTGACATGACCAGCTTTTGGGACAACCTAGAAGCAGTTGAACCCTATATCAGCAGCGCCTCGCGAGCAATTCCAGAACGCGAATTTCTGCAAACTCCAGAAGAGCGATCGAAACTCGACCAAACCGGCAACTGCATCCTCTGCGGCGCGTGCTATTCTGAGTGCAACGCCCGCGAAGTCAACCCGGAATTTGTCGGCCCCCACGCCCTCGCCAAAGCTTACCGCACGATCGCCGACTCCCGCGACAGCGAAACGGAAAATCGACTGGAAAAATACAACGAAGGCACCGCAGGCGTCTGGGGATGCACCCGCTGTTACTTCTGCAACTCGGTTTGCCCGATGGAAGTCGCGCCGATGGATCAAATTGGTAAGATTAAACAAGAGATTCTCGATCGCAAAGACGACCAAGCGAGTCGATCGATCCGCCACCGCAAAGTTTTAATCGATCTCGTCAAAGAAGGTGGCTGGATAGATGAGCGCAAATTTGGGATCGAAGTAGTAGGAAACTACTTCCGCGACGTTAAAGGTTTGCTGAGTCTGGGCCCGTTGGGTTTGAGAATGATCGCTCGGGGCAAGTTCCCGCTGTTTTTTGAGCCTTCTGAAGGTACCGAAACCGTGCGAAATCTGATCGAATCGGTTCAAAGTTTAGAAAAGTCAGCAGATTAGCCATGGGCTGTCATTTTCCTGGTAAATTACAAGTTGTGCGATCGCCAAGCTTCCGAAAATTCATCACTCAAAACTCAAAACTCAAAACTTTTAAATGACTGCTCAAACTCCTCCCTCCCCAAAACCGACAACCTCAAATACCCCAAAACCAGAACCAGCCTTTGGGTGGAATGCCTATGCAGAACAAATCAACGGACGATTTGCGATGGTGGGATTTGTGGGACTTTTGCTGCTAGAATTCTTCACCCGCCAGGATTTTTTCACCTGGCTGGGGCTGCGTTAAATTAATCTAAATCAATCTAGAATGGAAGTTGAAAAATTATCGATGTTTCAGCTTCCATTCTACTTTTAAGAGTTATTTAAAATACAGTTTCTCAAATTATAAATGCAAAATTATGACTTTTCTAGTTTCAGATAACACATGAATGTACCAAAGTCGATCGCAGTTGCTTGTAGTGCGATCGTCCTAGAATTATAGGGACACGGCAAGGCCGTGCCCTGACTCCCAAGTTTCGTTCAAACTAATTTCCAGTTGTTTCGCGGACGGTCAAACTGTACTTGCCTCTACCTTTTGGAGGCGGATCGTAAGCATTGACAATGACGCGGTAGCGACCGTTCGCAGACAAGGTAACAGTAAGCTCAGAATTGGAATTTTGCTGCGTCGCATCATCATTTTCTGCAAGTAACTCGCCCTGGGAGTTGAAAATAGCCAGGTAAGTATCAAACTCGGTACTTTCTACGGTAACAACCACTTTCTGACCCTGAGTGCCTTCAAAGGTATACTCGTCGTACAAACTGCTGTCCGAGGGCAGTACAGAAGACTTAGCCGGGGTGAGTTCTCCGTTTTGCTCTAAAATGACCTTAGATGACCCCGCATCAGGACTCGACCGAGGTTCTACCGTTGGACTCTGAGTTGGCGAACTCTGTGGTGATGGCGACTGGTTGGGGCTGGCTTGAGCTAAAACCGCCTTTTCAGCAGGCTTTGCATCAGTTAAATTTTGAGGAAGTTTTGCTGAAAGGAGGGTGGAACTACTGTTAGCAACTCCACCTAAATTTGAAACTGGTAGGGAGACAGTCGGCTTACCAGAAAAAGTAGCTAATAGAGCAATTGGCGCGATCGCCCAAAATCTAACTTGACGCATGAATTACCTCGGTTTGCAACGAAGAAGGAAGTTCGGCAACGGATTTTGTAACGGATTTAACGGATGGAATAAGGAAGTTCGGCACCGGATTCTGTAACGAATTTAATGGATGCACGGAAGCAGGAAGCAGAATAATTCGACCAATTACCAATTCCCGATTACCCATTACCTTTTTCCCCATTTTCACCGGACAGTTAGAGTGTAACGACCCCGGCCAGAAGCATCGTAAGCATTGACAATTACGCGATAGCGACCCGTAGCGGGCAAAGTAACGGTCAGAAACGCATTTTTAGTCGAATCGCTCCCATCGTCATTTTCTGCCACTAATCGACCGTTAGGGCCAAAGATCGCCACATAGGGATCGAAATCTGTACTTTCGAGGGAAATGGTTACAGCCTGACCCGATCGACCTTCAAAAGTATACTCGCGATACAGACTGTTGTCAGACGGCAATACTGGGCCGCCTGCGGCTAAAGCGCCTTCTTCTTGCAAAATCGCCCGAGAAGGCGCGGTAGGAGCACTCGCTTTCAGTTCTAACGTATAAGCCCCTGACTGCCTAGCTTGGTAGGAATTTGCCACTAACGTGTAAGTCCCGTCTGCTGGCAGCCTGACTGTAATTCTGGCGTCTTTACTGCCTGCCCCGTCATCGTCTTGCGCGATTTCGCGCTGGTTGGGCCCGAGCAAAATTAAATAAGGGTCAATTTCTTGACTTTTCATTTCTATGGTGATTTGCTGGCCCGCTTTTCCCTCAAAGGAGTAGAGGTCAAAAAAGCTGTTGTCGGTGGGCAGAACGCTAGACTTGTCGGTGAGGATGCCGCTGACGGCGGGCCCGTTTAACGGAACTTTTTGAGGTGATTTGTTGCCAAAGGGCGATCGGGCTTGAGCCACGCGGGGAGCTCGCCCTTCTCGCACCGCTGTCAGGAAAGCGGGTATTTTGTCTGCTGAAATTGCAAAACCGATACCGATACTGCCACCGCCCCGACCGCGAGTAAAAATAGAAGTATTGACGCCGATTAATTCTCCTGAACTGTTGAGCAAGGGCCCTCCAGAATTGCCGGGATTGATGGCGGCGTCGGTTTGAATTAAGCCCCGCTGCTGGTCGATGCGGCTGACGATTCCGACTGTAAAAGTACCTTGAAATTGACCGAATGGATTGCCGATCGCAAATGCTTGTTGCCCGACTTTCACCGAACCGGGACGGGCTAAAGGAATGGTGGGCAAATTGTTTTGACCGCGAATCTTCACCACGGCTAAGTCTAGACCTTCTTCGCCGAATCCGATGACATCGGCGACAAGTTTTCTGCCGTCTGACAAAATGATATTGACGGTACCGCCTGCCGAAACAACGTGGGCGTTAGTTAACACCATGCCGTCGGGGCTGATAATTGTGCCGCTGCCGTTAGATTTATCTGTATCGACGGTAACAACCGCCGGACTAGCCTTTTCGTAGACTCGAATATTGGTTTGTTCTTCAACATTTTGGGCGATCGCACCCTGGGAATGCACCGAGTTAAATTCCGTTAAATCTGTTGATTGCCGCACAGGGGATGTCGTAATAACCGCAGTAGCGCTGGTTGCAACCCCAACCGTTAAAATTCCCGATACTGCTAAAGTTAGAAGTTTGAAATTCATGGCGATCGATTATTATTTAGCGATCGGTAGCTAGGAATTAGGTTTTGTGGCTAACCGCTAACTACCTTCTGTAATTATTTTAGGACTTGCACCACGGTAGTGACCTTCCTCACGCCGGTTCTCCAATTTGGGAATCTGAATCAGCAGCTAAATACTTAAAATTAGCTTCTCGTACCGCAGCGTCCTCATTGCCGTAGAAAAAAGACAGCAAAGCAAAGCGCTGACCACTAATCACGGTAGTGGCTTCATGCAGCAAAGAACACGAAAAAATAATCGCCGTGCCAGAATCGCCTTTATAACCGTGCGGCGCGTACTCTGGAAACCGTAAAAATCCCCCCGTGTACTCTCCCACATTCAAGTTTAGCGTCATCGCAAACCTGCGGTGCAGCGTAGCTTTGCTAGTGTTGTCGCGGTGCGACCGAAAATAACCGCCGCTGTCAGCATCGTAACAACCTATCAAATACCGTTCAAACCTAGTGATTGTAAACTGAAAAGCTTTCTCTACTTCCGGTCGCACCCGGCGTAGAATAATCGCATTCAATTGTTGCTGGAAATCCTCGTCTTGAATAAAGAAATCTCGGCGCTTCTTAAAAGTGTCGTCGTGCAAGCCAACTGTTTTCCCGCCTATTTGCCTCATAAAGCCCGAGGGACTGCCACCATTAGCTTTGTACATATCGATCAAACTGCGGCACAAAGCTTTGTCCAAAACGTTAGGAATTACCAACACCGGGGCGTGGCGAGTGGCTGCTCGGGCTTCCTCAATAGGGGGCAAAGTTTTGAGAAAATCTAATACTTGTTGGGCGTGTTGGTGCGGTTCGCCCATCGGCAAAATATTAATTACCTGAAGGTTTTCGTTGAGTACAAAAGTTTGGGGTGCATAGTGAACTCCGGCAAATCCATTTTCTTCGACCTCTCGGAAAACACCGTACTGCTGACTGACTGTTTTATGCAAGTCCCAGAAAAATAGGAATGACGGAGCAATTGTTGTCGGTCTGTTTTGTTCTTTGTCTGCTGGGTCAACGCTCACTCCGAACCGCGCTACTTGCAAGCTTTGGAATTCTTCTGAAAGCTCTTGAAAGCTTTTGAGGATAACTTGGATTTGTTGAAAAGCTGCGCTGGCAAAGAAAAACAGCACGACTCGTCGGCCGGCAACCGTTGAGAAATAAAATAAGGGGTTATTTGTAGAAGGAATGGAAAACCAGGGAGCCGGATCTCCTATTTCGAGTAATGGCATCTTGCTGATTTAATAAGTGGTATTTTATATTAAGATTATTATGCTGTCGATTAGTTCCACAGGTTCGGTAGGTCAAAATAATTTTTAAAAAAATTAGCTTTTATTTGTGTATATCTGTGTTGGTCTGGGTTTCACACTCACAATTTACTGGCTTTTTAATCACTTTAATATCTGAGAATAAGTAGATGGGGCTCAATAAACGCAACTTATTTTTTTGCCTGCGGGCACGAGAAAAGTTTAGTTTCACCCATCTACTTAGTGTTTGCCTATTTGTCGAAACTGGGGGAATTATCCGGTTGGTCTTCCGGGTATTCTACAGGTCGATACTCCACGTAGTCTGACGGCGGTGCTTCCACGTCGCGGTTGCTGGGGCGAGACCTGGATGATTCCGTAGGACGGGTTTTTTTGGTTCTCGGCGGCGTATCGGAACTGCGGTTTTCCGAAGCAGGGGGGCGACCGCTGCGGCTGCGGGTCGGTCTTTCTTCGGGGTTGTCTGAAACGTCCCAGTTGTCAGACTCTTGGGCCGGGGGGGCTTCTGGGCGAGAGGGACGTTTGCGCGACGATCGCTCGGGCGACTCAGGCCTGGAGGTGTTAACGCTGCCGTTGCGATTCGAGGGGCGGCGGCGGGGTTCGTCCTCGTAGGCTTCGCGAGAGGAACGGTAGTCTTGGCTGCCTCTGATCCGGGGACGCTGCGGATAGTCTTCCTCTGGTTCTAGCTGTTCCATTTCGCCATCGTAGCCCTCGTAACCGTAGGCGTTGCTGACCGGTCGCTCTTCATCTACGTATTGGGCGCGAGTTTTGGCTTGGGCTGTGGTCGCTCCTCGCAGTTTAATGCTTTCTGCTGCAAAAAATATGGCCGAACCGGTGAGCAGAAATTGACCGAATGCCAGAATTGGGTCAAGCCGCCATCCTTGAAATAACAGAATACCGCCGCACAGCAGGCCGACTGCTGCAAAAAAAATATCGTGGTCTCGGGCTAGTTTGGGACGCCACGATCGCAGAAAATACAGTCCTGCCCCTGCTACTGCTAGGATAATCCCTAACAGGCTGCTCCAGTTCAATCCTAAATTGACCATTAGCCTATCTCCTATGTCTTTCCTATGTTAGCGAGTTAGATTTTACATCTATCATTAAGTGTGTCAGCCCGACTGTGCTTTCTGGGGCAGCGTCCGGTCAGGGTTTCAGCTTGGGAAGTGAGTATAATAATGAGTTTAACGGGAAAAAACCTCAGCTTGGCAGTCAACTGAAGGTTTTGCCTTGACAGTTGCTGGCAGCCGAGGTTTCTCGGATCGGGGAAATGCCGGACTTGTAGCCCACAATTGACTTGCAGCGCCGGACTTAGAAACCCGCTGACTTTTTAGGTGCGCTTGATTTTGTCTTTTTGGCTGATGAAGATCAGGCCGATCGTTGCTGGAAGCACTACAACCACCACGCCCACCAAGAGGCTGTACAAAAAGTTCGCGAGAGAAGGAGTCATAGATTCAAAGCCTTTGTTACAACAATTTGATTTTTATTAATTTTATACTTTCGATCGCACCTGTCAAACGGTTAAAATTATGAAGAGCAGACTTAACAAAACTTAAAATTTCGAGATAAGACCCATGACTGGTATTACCGTTGCAAGTTGGATTCTGGGCTCTGTCCTAGTTGTGATGACCTTGCTGTTTATTTTTCGGATCGTCTTGACTTGGTATCCCGAGGTGAACCTGAGCAAATTTCCGTTGAGTCTGATTGCTTGGCCGACGGAACCTTTTTTAGCCGTAACGAGAAAGATTGTACCGCCGATCGGCGGGGTGGACATTACGCCGATTATTTGGGTGGGTATCTGTAGCTTGCTGCGAGAAATGATTCTCGGTCAGCAAGGAATCCTGACAATGATGATGTAATAGTCAGTTGGCGGGCATCGGGCATCGGGCATCGGGCATCGGGCATGGATGAGTTGCCACCAACTGCTAACTGCCAACTGACTACTGACTACTGACTATTGTTCAAGAACTGTTCGACGAAATTGGTGTAAACTTCGCCGCTGAGAAACTCAGGGGAATCGAGGATTTTTTGGTGAAAGCCCAGGGTGGTGGGGACGCCGGTGATAGCGCACTCCCGCAGGGCGCGTTTCATGCGCCGGATGGCTGAGGGTCGATCGCGCCCCCATACAATTACTTTACCGATTAAAGAATCGTAGTAAGCGGGTATTTCGTAATCGGTGTAAACGTGAGAGTCCATCCGCACGCCGGGGCCGCCGGGAGGCAAATAACCGCTGATTCTGCCGGGATGCGGTCGGAAATTGCGATCGGGATCTTCGGCATTGATGCGGCACTCGATGGCGTGGCCGTTGAGAATTACTTGGTTTTGCTTGATTTGCAGTTTTTCTCCTTGAGCGATGCGAATTTGTTCGGCTATCAAGTCGAGGCCTGTAATCATCTCGGTGACAGGATGTTCTACTTGGATGCGGGTGTTCATTTCCATGAAGTAGAACTTGCCC
This sequence comes from Microcoleus sp. MON1_C5, assembly GCF_036701875.1. Lineage (NCBI taxonomy): Bacteria > Bacillati > Cyanobacteriota > Cyanophyceae > Oscillatoriales > Microcoleaceae > Microcoleus > Microcoleus sp. MON1_C5. Next base: position 53,449 of record NZ_JAUBRN010000022.1, read on the forward strand.
GATTTGTCAAGCAAAAATTCGACAGTACCCGCACCCGTGTAGTTGATGGATTTGGCGGCGGCAATGGCGGCGTGACCCATTTGATCTCGCAGTTTCTGGCTGAGGGCTGGGCTGGGGGCTTCTTCGAGGAGTTTCTGATGTCGGCGCTGAATCGAACAATCTCTCTCGCCGAGGTGGATGACGTTACCGTAGTTGTCGGCGAGGATTTGGATTTCGATGTGCCGGGGTTTTTCGATGAATTTTTCGAGGTAAAGTCCCGGATTGCCGAAGGCTGCATCGGCTTCGCCTTGGGCTGCGGAGAATAGTTTGGGGAGTTCGGATGCTTCTCTGACTAGCCTCATGCCGCGGCCACCACCGCCGGCTGTGGCTTTGATCATCACAGGATAGCCGATGTCGCGGGCGATCGACAAAGCTTCGTGTTCGTCCGCCAGCAATCCGTCGCTACCGGGAACTGTGGGGACTTTCACCCGCTGCATAGTTTCTTTGGCGGTGGATTTGTCGCCCATCGCCCGCATCGCGGCAGCAGAAGGGCCGATGAAGGTAATTTGATGGTCGGCGCAGATTTCCGCAAATCGGGCATTTTCCGAGAGGAAGCCGTAACCGGGGTGAATGGCTGCGGCGTTGCGCGTCAGGGCTGCCGCGATGATGTTGGGGATGTTTAAATAGCTTTTGCTGCTGGTGGGGGGGCCGATGCAAACGGCTTCGTCTGCCAACTGGACGTGCAAGGCGTGTTTATCTACGGTGGAGTGAACGGCGACCGTGGCAATCCCCATTTCCTCGCAGGTCCGCAATATGCGGAGAGCTATTTCTCCCCGATTAGCGATTAAAATTTTCGAGAACCCCATCTTCGCTGCTTAATTCACTCAATATTCTGTACAATAATGCCTTTCGGTATGTTCTGGATAATGGTTTTGCAGAAATTGTTCATAAAAATTTATTTTACATTTTGCTGGTAGTGGTGCTATGATTGTAAATCGGCGGTGCAAAAGGGCAAGTCACAAGTTAAATGTCAGGAACCTCAACCTGTGAATCTTTAACTCGTAACGCAAAAATCCCGGAGATTGCCAGAAAGAGCGGATGTGGCGGAATTGGTATACGCGCACGCTTGAGGTGCGTGTGGCATTATGTCCTTGCGAGTTCGAGTCTCGCCATCCGCATTGAATATATAAAACAACTGTTGACAGTTTTGGCTGTTGGCAGTTGTTTTGTATTTGATGGGTGAGTGGCGAGAAACCGGGTTTTTGCGATCGGACTTCGTTACAGCCCCTAGACTCGGGAAAAAACCCGGTTTATGAAAGTCCTAGTGCGTAAGTCGAGATTAATTGAGGTAAAAAGTCGATCGTCCTTTGGTGTTTTAGAGAAGGGGCGATCGACTTTTTTACAAGCAGGTATCAATTCTTAGGAATTACGCAACACTCCTTAGAGATATTGCGCTAAGATGAAAACTAAAGTTTTTCCAAGATTTGAAAAATTTAGACACTGTTAAACTCAACCACCGCCCCATCTGCAATTCAATTAGCACACGGAAGTTATATCAATGACATCCTACGCCTTAAACTTACCCGTTCAGTTACAGCAAGAAGCTGAAAAATTGGCAACACTCCAAGGCATTTCCTTCGATCAGTTTATCCTGTGGGCTGTAGCAGAAAAAGTCGCTACTCTCAACCAGCGGAATGACGATCCGGCTTTTCCTGAAATCACCTATGTGCGCGGCGCTAGCGGCGAACTCGTTCCGGTTTTGCGCGGCACTGGGTTGCGGGTGCAAACAGTAGTCATCGCAGCGCAGAAATGGGGTTTTTCTCCCAACGAAATTGCCACTGAGTATGACTTAAGTGAAGATCGAGTGAACGATGTTCTCGCTTTTTATGCGGCTCACCATCAAGAAATAGACGCATCTATTGCCGCTGAGCAAATTATCGAAGCTGCTAATGTCTAAACCGCTATTGCATCTAGATGCCGATACCTCTATTAAAGCTTTGCAAGCCGCCCTTTTATCTCGCAGTCACGATGTCACTCGTACACCGACTGAGTGGATGGCTTTAGATGCTAGCGATGAGGCTCAATTGCTAGAAGCAACAGCGCGAGGGCGGTGTATTTTTACGTTTAATATCCGGGATTTTCAGGTTTTAGCTCAGCGTTATCCCGAACATGGTGGCATCATTTTGGCTGCTCAAAACAGTTGGACATTATCTAGTCTCATTGCTTCGCTCGATCGCCTGCTTTCAGAAACACAAGCTGCTGACTGGAAAGGGCAAGTCCGCTGGCTTAATCAGTGGCGAACCTAATTAGGACTTACGCAAGCACACTATATACATTTATCCACCCAATGGCGAAATAGTTCGACAATAATGCGCCACTTGCCATCTCTTTCCCAAACTACATCGTGACGTATCAAAGAGTTAAGTGCTGGCTGTAAATTTGTCTCGTTCATGCCAGTAATTTCAGCTAGCGTGTTGATATCGACTCCTTCTGGGTGAGGTGCGATCGCTCTTAATACCTCTTGTTGTCCGGGAGCACCCCGCGCCGCCTGACCCCAAACGCCATCGAAGTAGTAGCTTCCCCGCTGAAAGAATTCAGGGTTATTAATGACTGCCCTCACATCTTCTACTGTAAAGACCGGATCGCGAGAATTTCCCATGTCAAAAACTTGCTCATTGTAGCGGCGAACTAGCTGAAATCCCACTAGCTGAACTAAATAAGGCTGTCCAGTAGTCAAACTATAGATTTCAGATAACGCTTCTGGCGCGTAGTCAAGAAGGAAATCTTCATCGGGATTAGCAAGAATCTGGCGGGTAGCTGCACTGTCCATGAAGCTAACCTTGATATTAATAAAACTAGCAAAGAAAGGGTGAGAGTAATCCCCAGTCATCTCGTCTAAAGTATGCAAACCAGCCAAAGCAAAAGCTACTTTAGGACTCCATTGTACCATCCCGCGCAGAACCTCCATAAAATCACTGTCAATCTTTCCATTCTCAATTAGTTTTTCAATCTTCTCAAACTCATCTAAAGCAATAATCAAACCCGTTTCACTCAGATTGGCCTCTACTTGTTTCAAATAGCGCTCAAAAGTACGGTAGGGAAGATTCAGCAAATCCGCATCGGCAGGAGGTGGAATGTTGACAGCATCAGAAATTTCATCGCTAATTGCCATCAGCACCTCTCCAACTCCTTGACGAATGTTTCCCAATCGCAATAGATTGACATAGGCTACTTTTACCTGTGACCCTAGGGACTGGGCCGCGTTAAGCAGAATAGAAGTTTTGCCCATGCGTCGATGACCGTAGATAACCACAGACTGAAGTTGGTGACTCAATATCCACACTTCTTTGAGATCTTTGAGTATATCCTCTCGTCCAACAAACAGGTTGCCCTCAACAGGGTCGCCAACCACGTAGGGATTACGCACTCGCTCAGTAATAGAAACGTTCCCAACCTCACTAGCTACATCTAATATCGCTTGCGACCAATTCCAGGCTATTTTTCTAACTCTTTCTCGCTCGGGTTGAGGTACATCATCAACTCGATCCCGCAAATTTTTTAGTTCTCCTAAAGCATGGCTAAGAGCGAAGGCTCTGGCAGAACGAGACGAACTATTCTGAATTATTTGGATATCCCTTATAATCTCATAGAAACTAGCCAGCGCTCTCCAAGTATCGCAACGCAGCCAAGGTTTTTTAGGAAAAAAATTATATATCGATAGCTCAGCAATACCATTCAAACTTTTAGCATTCTGACAGATATACATAATTACACTTATCATAAACATTTCTTCTCCATAAGGTAGAGACAGCACCGAATGAAATGCTTTCATTGCAGCGCTGGACTGTTCATGTAAATGCAAGAAACCACTGGCAACAGCACGAACCCGAGGCTCAAAGTGAAAATATTTTGTATCAGCCATAGAACCTGAAATCAAACGCACCAATTCCCATTTGTAAGGGTGATCTGTTAAATGCGCTATACGAGCGACAACTTGTTCTGGTTCCTCAGCAAGAACTTGGTTTAAAGCTTGAATTACAGGAAGGAACTGGAGAGTATAAGTATAAATTTGATAAGCATTATGTATTCCTGTCTCCCAATCTTGTCGCAGCCATTCTTTTAATTGCTCTGTGAGATAGGGATTAGGCAGGATAGTTACACGAGGAAACAGCAACTCTAGATTATTTCTACAGGATTTACGAATTTCAAATACCGAACCCGATGGCAACTCTTGAGATAGGGGAAGATGGGGAGAGGAAGAAATCAGAAAATCAGAATATCGCGAACCCAACTCATTACTGAAAACCCTTGGGTTGCTATTTTCTTTAACTCTTTGCGTAACTCCGATTTTAAATAATGTTTGGGTTATGGGTGATATGAAAAACCAGGTATCTACTCGCAGCCATCCTATACACGAACCAATTACACAACTAAGAAAGAAAACTGCGCGAACTAAAAAGCTTTTTAAGATAACAAAAAAATTAGTAATTTTAAACTCAATTGGCAGACTCAAGCAAAGTATTAATGACATGAATAACACTCCACCAATAACTAATCCAATAATAGCTAATGCGTCCACATCTAAAATTGCTAGTGTCGCAATACCTCCTACACCCAACCATATACCTGCTAAAATACCTAAAATTAAAATAAATCCCAGGTTGGTAGATCCTTCTTTTATAGCACTTACCATAAAAATTGTTAGAGTCAAATTTAAGCTTAAAACAATAATTATACTTAGATAATTTGCTGTTTGCGACTTAAATTTTGATAAAAATCTATCTTTGTCAATGAGTACCAAACCCAAGCTCATAACCCACCCAAAGAAAATAGTATAAAAAACCCCTATCAATATGTATGTAGCATTCAAGGAAAAAAACATATATTTAAGAATTGCCATCCCAGTTAATAATGTAATGAATATGATTACCATTACTTGTATAAGTAACCGATCTATTATGGGATGAAACAAGTATCTTGAAATTTTTTCAGAATTTTTGTTGCGATCGGGAATAGATACTCTAGTGTAGACATACCAGCGCAAGGCTTGGGGAAAGAAAAACATCCAGTATAATAACCGCAAGTAATCGATGGGCTTTGATAATGAAAGAGATCCCTTGAATTTAGGAGCTAAGTCTAAACGGGGAACGTCGGTGTTGCGATCGCTCATTTTACATCCTCCACATATCGCGCATAATTTTGATAGCACAACTTCATCAGTCGTCGTGGATGACCGCCACTTTCTTTTACTAGCTGACTTGTTTCCTCTTCCGTAAAACACACCGAAGTCATCGTAAGACGAGCTTGAATAAAAGCACGGGCAGTTGCTTCATTCCAAGGTTTAATATAAAGGTCTTGAAAAATATTCTCAGGCGGAGAATTTGTTATCTCATCCTGACAGTCATTAAAGAGTCGCTTGAGGGGCTCGCTAGCAGCTACTATCATTTTAACAGACGCGTTTGACCCCTCAGCTAAATATCGCAAGTGTTCTCTCAATTCAAGGCTAAAACCTTCCCTAGCCATCTTTCCGTAATTATCTATAGCCAGCAGCACTCTACGCTTTTTCAAAGCACGATTCAGCATAGTTGGAGAGGTTTCAAAAATGCCAACTTCTTCGCAAAAAGCTGTATAGAATTCATCTTCATCTCTAATTCCATTGAGGTCTAAGTAAATTGGCTGCCGTGGCGATAATAGGAAATTTTCAGCCTGTTGACAAATAGCCCATAGCAGAGAAGACTTCCCGATGCCTTCTTCTCCTATTAAAGCTACACTGACTTTGTTGTTAAGAACCTCAAAAACATCCCTAATTTCCCCTTTTCTGCCAAAAAACAGTTGCGGGTCGTCAACTTTACCAGTCTGAGGAATAAAAGGGTTACAAGAAATAGCAGGGGTGCCATCGCCTGTACTGAATGCACTCCCTTCACTTGACCGCCAGTTTAAATACTTCGGTTTCAGCCAATTTAGAAATGCAGTATCTTTCTCCTCACTCCTCATGTATTTATGACCCAAAAAACCTTCCAGATTTTCTTTTGGACAGAAACGCTCATTGTATATCTTCCGTATTTGCCGTTCAACAGTCTCAAGGTTGCTTGGAATATCAGAATTTATGTCTTTGAGCGCTCCCTCTGCCATCTCTTCATTGCTCTTGAACGTGTTTTCATCGGGAAACTTAGCCAGAAGAATCTCTGTCTCTTTCGGACTCAAGCCATAAACAGTAACTATTTTTAATCTTAAAAAGCTTTGCCATAAGTTCACAGCCCCAGTCACTCCCACCCCTCTAATAACTTAGGATCTCTATTGTTGAGTTTAGCATAACTAGCGCGTAGCTCTAAAAATTTTCCGCTATTTTGAAAAAACGGAAAATTTTTTCCGGTTATTTTTGGGAGATCGGAAAATTTTTTCTGGAACTTTTTTGAAAGTAGCTTATAAGCTGTTATTTAGTGGTAAGCCTTCCACCGCAAACTTTGAAAAACTCAGGAGAGAAAAATGACACAACTAATTGAGTACATCCAGACAGCTAAAGAATTTGCTGATGCTTATGGCATAGCACATCTAGATCGCCTGCTGGCATTAGCTGAAACTGTCCCCGATTCTCCCAAAACTCAATCATCGACTTTTAAAGTTATGTCTAATACAATTTTGGAGGAAGTGGAAATGGCTGGATTTCATCTTAATCCTTGGCTAAAGACTTTGATTCTAAGTAACAATGTTGAAGTAGTTCGAGATGCGATCGCTGTAGTTGAGGAAAATCGCCGCCGGGGAATAGTGCGGAACGGCGAAGGGCTGTTAGTACAAGCTATCCGCAACCAATGGAAACCCCATATTTCAGCTTAAGTCGTTGAATATTACTCTCAATTACTGCTCAAGGGAAGAAGCAAGCTTGAAACTTGGGGGCGATCGCTATAAAGATTTGTGCGAAAAAACAACGGCTATTGATTTTGAACCGCAGATGTCGGCGGATGTACGCTGATGGACGCAGATGAAAATCCGGTTTCTTCTAATTTTTTGCTAATTCTGGCGGCCGCCCCATCAAGCCTGTCATCAAGCGCAAAGCTAAAAACCTCACTGGGGGAATTGTCCGCAAACACCACAATCCAAAGCGGCGAAATGCTACAATTGGCAGCCAAGTATTGGAAAATAATCTGTCTAGAAAATCGGTAAATCCTAACACGATTAAATTCTCTTTTTTGCGCCAGTTGTGATACCGTTTCAATACTCGCAAGTCGCCGATGTCTTCGCCTTTTTGGTGCGCTTGCTGCAAGATTTGGGCGATCGCCCCTGCGTCTCGAATACCCATATTCAATCCCTGTCCGCCGACGGGATGGCAGCAGTGGGCCGCGTCGCCAATTAGTGCTAATCTGGGCAAAACGTAGCGATCGCTCTGCATTAACTGCACCGGAAACAAAAAGCGATCGCTCTCCAATTCCAAACGCCCTAAAAGCCCGCCCGTGCGTTGTTCCAACAAAGTCAAAAACTCTGTTTCATCCATTTGTTGCAAAGCTTTTGCTTCCGCGTGGGGTGCTGTCCAAACTACTTGACAGCGGTTCCCAGGTAATGGTAAGACTCCCATCGGGCCGCTCGGCCAAAAGCGCTCAAAAGCGATATCATTGTGCGGTTTTTCTGCTTTAATAGTGATAGCAACGCAGGATTGCCAGTATTTCCAGCCGCGAGTGCTGATGTTGGCTTCGGTGCGGATGCGCGATCGCGAACCGTCGGCGGCGACTAATAATTTGGTGCGAATTGTCCGAGTTTCACCGTTTTGTTTGACTTCTATTTCGGCGCAATCGGTTAAATATTTTACCTCGACTACTTCCGCCGGACAAACCCAACTAAAATTCGGGTTTTTTGCCAAAGATTCTTGCAAAGCTGACAGCATGACTCGGTGCTCGCCAACGTAACCTAAAGCTGCTTTTGGTACAGGCAATTTGCCAGTATTTCCCAAATCCGGGCGGTGGAATTCGACGACACCGGGATAGTCGCCGTCGCAGAGGCTAATTTGCTCGAAGGTGGTGATTTGCGGCAATATTTGTTGCCACACGCCGATACCTTCTAAGATCATTCCTGATAGCAGGGTGATTGCATAGGCTTGTTTTTTGGCTGCGGCGGCGGCGGGGAGTTGGGTTTCAATTATTGCGATTTTTAATCCAGAATCTTTTAAGGCGCTGGCTAAGGTGGCCCCGACTATGCCGCCTCCGACGATGGCTATGTCAAAGTCGAGTGTCGGTGTTTGCGTGGAGGCTGTGGTTGGAGAAAGTTGGTTTACAGGCATTTTCAAGGGATTTTGTCAAAGTTAATTGGATTGTTACTTTGTTATTGTAAAGAATTATTTCGATTTAGGGCGATCGAGCGACGGAGACGGGAGATGGGGAGACGGGAGACGTTGAGAAATTTATGATTAATGACAACCATCAACGATCAACGATCAACTGCCAACTGCCAACTGCCAACAGTCAACCGTCAACAGTCAACTGTCAACAGTCTAATGACTAATGACCATTTCCTTTGTGTTTTCGGTAGCCAGCGCTGATAGTTTCTGGCAAATGGGAATTTCTATGACAAACTCTGCACCTTCCCCGGGCACGGAAATACACTGCAATTTGCCTCGGTGTTTTTCAACTATAATTTGATAGCTGATTGACAGTCCCAAACCTGTGCCTTTGCCGACTGGTTTAGTAGTGAAAAAGGGGTCAAACAACTTGCTAATAACTTCTTGATTGATTCCCATGCCGTTGTCGGCAATCCGAATTGTTACTGTGTCTGAATTCGCACTTGTGCTAATCCGAATTCGGTTGTGACGAGCATATATTTCTTTGGAATAATGAGTGCTGTTGTAGTCTTCGAGGGCGTCGAGCGCATTTGCTAAAAGATTCATAAATACTTGATTTAGCTGACCTACATAGCACTCAACTTTTGGGAAGTTGCCGTAGTCTTTGATAATCTCAATAGCGGGACGAAGTACATTAGCTTTGATTCGGTGCTGCAAAATTAGCAAAGTGCTTTCGATTCCTTCGTGAATGTCTACTCGCTTCATCTGCGATTCGTCGAGTCGGGAAAAGTTACGCAAGGATACAACTAAGTCGCGAATGCGATCGGCTCCTACTTTCATTGATTCCAAAATCTTCGCAAAGTCCTCCATTAAGAAATCAACTTCAATATCTTCGGCTGCTTCTACAATTTCTGGGACGGGATTTGGGTATTTTTCCTGGTAAAGGTGGAGCAAACCGAGCAAGTCTGTGGCGTATTGGCTGGCGTGGGTGATGTTGCCGTAGATGAAGTTAATCGGATTGTTAATTTCGTGGGCGACGCCGGCGACTAGCTGCCCGAGAGAAGAGATTTTTTCTGTTTGGATGAGTTTAGTTTGTGCTTGGTGCAACTCGTAAACAGCTTTTTCGAGCTCGGCTGCTTGCACGCGATACTGTCCCTCGGACTGCTTGAGCGCTTCCAAAACTTCCACCCGATCGCTAATATCGGTGTGAGTTCCCACCCACTCGCGAACGCTGCCGTCGGCGGCCAAAATGGGAACGCCCCGCACCCAGAAGTATCTGTAGCTGCCGTCAGCAGCCCGCAAGCGGTGCTCGATTTCATAGAGACTTTTTGTTTCTATGGCCCGCATCCAAGCTTGTATTGTGCGATCGCGATCTTCTGGGTGCACTGATTTTATCCAGTAGTCCTTGTCTTCAGAACTCAAGCCCGTATAAGCTATCCAATCAGGCTCAGGTTTCTCGGCGATTCCGTTAGCGTCTGTCATCCAAACCATCTGTGCGGTGGCCATTGCCAGCGATCGATATCTTTCCTCGCTCAGACGCACAGATTCTTCGGCTTCTCGGCTGGCTGTCACATCGCGCAAAATAGCTGTGAATATGATTTCGCCTGCAACTTCTAGTTTGGAAATAGAAGCTTCGGCGGGAAATTGCGTACCGTCTCGGCGACGGGCGAAAATTTCTTTGCGGTTGCCCATTTTTCGGGATTGTTTAACGTTGTCGCCGAAATTGCTGACGAGGTGGCTGTGAAGGGTGGCAAAAGCTTCGGGCAACAGCAGGCTCAGGGATTGCCCGATCGCCTCAGCAGCCGTCCACCCGAAAATCCTTTCTGCACCTTGGTTGAACAGGATAATTTTTTGCTCAGCATCCACCGAAATAATCGCGTCGTCGGCAATTTCTACAATGCCGGCGAAACGAGCTTGAGACAGTTGCAGCGCTTGTTCAGCTTGTTTGCGATCGCTGATGTCGCGGGCGATCGTCGAAATGTATGTGAGTTTACCGTCCGCTGTGGAGTGGGAGATGATGACTTGGCTGACGGGAATTTCGAGTCCTGATGCTGACACGAAGGCGGTTTCTCCGCTCCAAACGCCCCCGGAAACAGCAGTGGCGATCGCTTGATTCAAAGTGCTGCGGGCTGACTCTGCCGTGAATTCTGGAACTTGTCGGTTGGAGATATCTTCGTTTTCGTCTATACCCACCATTTTTCTGCCTGCTTTGTTGATGTAAACAACGCGTCCTTCGAGGTTGCAGATACCTACAAAATCGGGGGTTGCTTCCAGAATTGCTGCCAGACTTCTGTTGGCGATTTCGGCTTGTTTGCTTTCAGTAATATCCCGCGAGATGGTAACTATACCGCTAATATTTCCTAGTCCGTCCCGGTAAGCACTTTTTGTAGAAACAAATGTCCTCAAGTTACCTTTAACTGGCAGGTCTTCTTCGATCGCTTGCGTTTTTCCCGCTGTCATAATTGGGCGATCGGTTTTCCTAATGTTACCCGCAATTTCCGGCGGAAATAACTCGCTGTCATCTCTGCCGATAATGTCGTCTACAGACTTGCCAATTATACTGGCTCCCGCAGCATTCAGCATCAGGTAACGGCCCTGAATATCTTTGACAAATAAGGCGGCAGGCGTACTGTTGATGACTGCAAACAACAGGTTGTAGTTTTTTTGAAGTGCCTGCTTTGTTGTTTGAGAGTCGAGAATTTCCTGCAGCAATTGATCGTTGGCGATTTGTAGTTGGATAGTTCGTTTCTCAACTTTAGTTTCTAAGTCTGATTTAGCTTTCCTAAGTCCCTGTTCCGCTCGATAGCGCTTCCGGTCTGCGCTGCAAAGAGTTTTGGCGTTCTGCCAAATCAGAACTGTAAAAATAATCACGTTCAATACGCTTAACAGCGATATCCCTACCTCCGGCGTGTAGGCTTGTAACCGCTCTCCAGATAGGATGAAATAACCGACTAAAGGCGGGATAATAATTGCCCGTGGCAACAAGCGCCTCGCCATGATGCCGCCCGCGCGATCGCTGGTCATTACTGCGATCAATCCTCGCTCTGGACTGGCAAATAAAATGCCGAAGCTCAGCAACATAAATGCTGCCGACGTGTGCAAAGCCATTCCTGTATAATTGCCAATTTGGTAAAATAAAGCTTTGTCGTAGATGTAGCCTATCAAACCCATAAATGCAATTAAAAATGCACAACAGCTTAAGATTTGAATTCGCAGGTATTTAGGGCGACGTTGTGACAGCAGCAGCAGGGCTATTCCCACCACTAAAAAAGCACCAGCAGTATTCGGAGCCATGCGTCCTGGTATTCCGGCGCTTGTCAAGGTGTAACTTTCTTTAAATAGCAGTTTGTCGATGCCTAAGTCTATATTAAAGCTATATTGAACAAGGGTTAAGAGGCTAATTAATATAATTAAAAATGAACAGCTATAAATTAAAAAATTAGTAATTTTTTGATACTTTCTTGCCCTTAATTCGGCGCGCCGCCGCTGTTGGATGAATAGAGAAAACCCGCCCAAAATAAAGCAGACCGCAGTATTGGCTTTCATGGTCACGAGTCCGGGCAGAATGCTTTTTAACAGTTGCAGATCGAATATCCAACCCAAAAGGACTGTACAGCCGATCGCGATTACTGCAATACTCGCTTTTTTGGAAAAAGACTCGACAGCAGCCATTCGGGTTGAGGGCGTTTGCAGTTGTTGTGCTCGTTCAAAAACTTCCAATTTCTCGCTCCCTCTAATTATTTAGTTTCTACGTATCTAAGGTAACAATAAACACTCTAGTGAGATTGTTGTCCGCTATACAAAGCTGCTTAAAATTTTTTCAAAGCTTTTAAGCATAAAATATTAATTATATTATCTAACTGTAGATAGATAGTCAACTGAAGCTTGAAGGCTCTTATGTAGAAGGCATTCGGCAGAATTTAAAAATTTTTATTGCTTGTAACTTAAAACAAAAAATTGCTTGTTGCTTGTTCCTTGTTGCTTGTTGCTTAAGGCTGAAGCCTTGTTGCTTAAGGCTTCAGCCTTCTTCCTTGGAAATTAGGGCCCGATCGCTCGGCAAGACCGAGTGTTTTTACTCAGTACATCGAGGCGTAATAGTAGCGGATTAGTCGATCGGCAACAAGATCGCTCGCATTGTAAACCGGCTGCTGTGGCTGTGGGAAAGGCGATGGGCAGAACAGATAAGACTCGGCGGTTGAAACCGCTACTACAAAAACAAAGTCCCAGCAGAGAGGGACTAAAGAGGGATATTAAAGTCGGGTTTGGTAACTGTCAACCGACAACAGTCAACTAACTCCCAAATTTTGAAGTGCTTGCAAAGCTTCGGTTGCTGAGGGGTAACGCTGGGGGAAAGCGTAGAGCACCATCTTGTCTAAAACGCGAGCCAACTCCGGGGTGACAGTTGCATTTTTCTGCCAGATGAGATTGCCTAAATTATCCACTCTGAGTTGTTTCGGGCGCATCCCTGTCAAGGCTTGAATCCCGATGAGCCCGACAGCATAGATGTCGCTGCAAAATTTCGGTGAGCCGATGGCTTGTTCGGGGGGAATGTAGTCTTGCTGAGTACCGCCGCGCGATTTCGTTTGACCGATGCTGTTTTGTGAAGTGTTGATTTCTTTAACGGCCCCAAAGTCAATTAATACAATCTTGCCATCTGATGTCCGCCTGATTAAGTTTTGAGGGTGAACGTCGCGGTGAATTACATCTTGTTTGTGAACAAAGACAAGCACTTCCAAGATATCTTTCAACAAAGCAATAACCTGATGTTCTTCCCAGGGTTGACCTTCGATTAGTTCTTGATACAAGGGTTGCCCTTCGATGAATTGATAGACTAAATAAAAATATCCATCTTCTTCAAAGCGAGCTAACAATTCTGGTATCCGCTCGTGTTGGCCCAATCGATATAAAACCCGCGTTTCTCGATCGAATAGGTGGCTGCTTCTCTCAGACTGGTTTTTCAGGCGCTTGACGAGGCACAAAGGTCGATCGGGCAAATTTTCATCTTCAGCCAGATAGGTATCGCTGTACTCCGTGCTGACCAAATGTTCTCTGATTCGGTAACGCATCCGCAGCAGCTTTTGCAATATCGGATCGACTGAATTAGCTGGTTGTGTGCCTTTTTGTACAGATCTCATGATGCAGTCCCAAAGATTTGCTCCGACTACTCTTTCTTCTTCGCCAAGAATTCCTGCTTGTCTCAGTACCTTGGTGAGATATTTCCACAAGTTGTAGCCGACATACCGCCCCAGGTAGCCCACTGTGTACCCGCGGGCGATCGGATCGTTTTGCTGAATTTCTTGATACGTCAAACCCCCTACAACGCCTCGAATTATCGACTGTTGCAACCGACTCAGGTGTTTTTCCGTTTGTTCGTATACCAGATTGTCCAAAAAGATTATTGCTTCTTCTACCGTCATAGTTTCATATTTTAAGTGATTTGTACAGGAGCCACGCATTTTTATATCCCTAGATTTCTGTTATATATGATTTCTCTTAAATTTGCTAGATTGTCTACTTATTGAAATATATTTTTACCAATATGACTTTTATGACTTTATGTTATGAATTTTATGAATTGACGTTTTAAGTAGTTACTGCTACTATCTCAACTACAACTTTTAACGAGAGAGTACATTGCCAAATTAGGGTGTCGCAGATTCGGCTTTACAACTCCAAACACCAGAAACGACTGTTGTCAATTAATAGGTAAATTAATCATGTCTATCTTCAGTACCGCAACCAGCTTCCCTGTCGGCGAAGGGCCGAGTGACGTTGTTGTAGCAGATTTTAACAAAGACGGTAAGCCAGATATCGCCACAGCGAATCAAGGAACTAACAACATCTCCATTCTGTTGGGGACAGGCACTGGCAGCTTTGGCACTGCGAACAACTTTAACATCGGCTTTAGGCCCATAAGTCTGGCATTAGGGGACTTTAACAGCGACGGCAACCCCGACATAGCTTCTGTAAAGAGGAACAGCGCAGATGTAGGTCAAGTAGCCATCCTGTTGGGAAATGGCACAGGTAGCTTTGGCACTCCCACGAGCTTTGATACGGGGGAAGCTGATGGGAAGTCAGATTTTGGCATTGGTGTTGGTGCGGGTGACTTTAACAGCGACGGCAAGCTAGATTTAGTTACCATAGGCAATAACAATCTATCGATCCTGTTAGGAACTGGTACAGGCAGCTTTGGGGAGCCTACTAACCTTAATGTTAATGGGTCGAATTCGCGGTTTTTCGCCGTGGAAGACTTTAATGCTGACGGCAAGCTCGACTTAGCTTTCATAGACTCTTCTGATAATGTATCGATCCTGTTGGGGACAGGGACAGGCAGCTTTGGGACTCCTACTAAATTTAAGGCGGGTAACGATCCGATCGGGCTCGCCACAGGGGACTTCAATGGGGATAACAAGCCAGATTTAGCTGTAACAAACATCGGCGAATCTAAAAACGTATCAATCCTGTTGGGGACAGGGAAAGGCAGCTTTGGGGCTCCCACTAACTTTAATGCGGGGGACTTTCCCAATAGTGTTGCTGTTGGGGACTTTAACAGCGATAACAAATCAGACTTAGCTGTGACGAGCAATGGTATCTCCATTTTGTTGGGAAATGGTACGGGCAGTTTTGGTGCGCCCGCCAACTTTTCGGCTGGGGAAGATCCCTTTATCATTGCTGTTGGGGACTTTAATGCTGATGGCCTGACAGACTTAACTACGACAAACGATACTGAAGAATCTAGCAACGTCTCGGTTTTGCTCAACAACAACAATACGCCTGTAGTGAATTTTGGTGCTGCTACCTACAGCGGCAGAGAAGGAAACGCGAATAGGGTTGTTGATATTCCGGTGACAATCAGCAGCAGTCCCGTCAAAGATTTGACAGTCCCGATCGTAATTGACTCTAGCAGCACAGCCACCCAAAATTCAGACTACACTTTTTCACCTGCCACTGTCACATTCCGTGCAGGTACTAACACTCTCACTCAGAATGTTGCTGTCACTATCAAAGCTGACAATATCGCAGAAAACGCCGAAACAGCGGTGTTCAACTTTGGCACGATTACTGATGGGATTGCAGGTAAAACAAATCAAGCAAAATTGACGATCGCAGCTAATGATACTAATGCCATAGCTTACGCCATTGCTACTGATACTGCCAGTATGACCGAACGCAACATTATCACTACTCCCGTTACTTTTACCGTGACTCGCAGTGGAGGTATCAATGCTGCCAGCAGTGTAAATTACGCAATAGGAGGAACTGCTACAAATAGCAGCGATTACAACAATATCGGTGGCACTTCTGGAGCAACTGCTACTACTGGCCAGATTGATTTTGCTGCGGGTCAGAAATCGAAAACGATTACTCTCAATGTGTTAGGCGACACCATAATTGAAGCAGATGAAACTATTGCTGTCACCCTGTCAAATCCCACAGGTCCAGGGGTAACACCAACTATTACCACTGAAACGGCTACTACTACTATCAAAAATAATGATTTGGCCGGCTTTAGGGTTAATCGAAAAGCGGTATCAACAACAGAATCTGGTGGCAAAGCAGAATTTACGGTCAAATTAAAGGCTGCACCAACTGCTGACGTTACCATCGGCTTGAGTAGTTCCAATACAGGGGAGGGAACTGTTTCGACGAATAGCTTAACTTTCACTCCCGCTAACTACAATAAACCGCAAACAGTAACGGTGACTGGTGTTGACGATTTGGTAGTTGATGGCAATATTGATTACAAAATTGTCACGGCGGCTGCTGTCAGCACCGATCCTAATTACAATAACCTTAATCCTAATGATGTCACCGTCACCAACAGTGACAATGAAACTTGGGGAATTACGGTTAATTCGACTGAGGGATTAACTACTGACGAAGATGGGAACACTGCCAACTTTGATATAGTCCTGAATACCAAACCAACTGCTAACGTGACTATCGGTTTGAAAAGTGACAATGTTGCCGAAGGAACAGTTTCGACTAATAGTTTAACATTTACTCCTATTAACTGGAATACACCGCAAGAGGTAACAGTAACTGGGGTTGACGATCGCATTGGTGATGGTGATATTGACTACACAATTGTCACGGGTACTACTGTTAGTACCGATCCGAAATATAACAACCGAAATGTAGCGGATGTTAGCATTACTAATGAGGACAATGATACTGCTGGTGTTTCTGTTAGTCTTACCGAAACGGAAGTTACAGAAGGCGGCGCGAATGGCAGTTACCAGCTCAAATTAAAGTCGCAGCCAACAGCCCCCGTTACCATCACTCTCACAACCAATAATCAGATTCAGCCGATCGCCCCTGTGACTTTCACTCCAAATAATTGGAATGTTGCTCAAACCGTTACGGTAAAAGCTGTTGACGATACAGTTGCCCAAGGTACAGACAGCGCTAATATTACTCACACTGCAACCAGCACTGATGCTAAGTATAACGAAATTTCGGTGCCAGGGGTGATAGTGGCGATCGACGATAACGACACTACGCCGACACCGACGCCGACACCGACGCCAACGCCGACACCAACGCCGACGCCAGTTACGCCGACACCAACGCCGACGCCAGTTACGCCAGTGACGCCGACACCAGTGACGCCAGTCACCCCGACGCCAGTGACGCCGACGCCAGTCACCCCGACGCCTGCAGAAGTGACGCCGACGCCTGCAGAAGTGACGCCGACACCAGTGACGCCAGTGACGCCGACACTAGGGACGCCCCCACTGATACTTGAAAGTCCAGACATTATTATTAATGTACCACTGGGATTCTTAGTCACTTGGGAAGCAGGTGGCACAGCCAGATTCTTTGTCAAACTCAACAGCCCACCTACTGCTGATGTGAGTATTACTTTTAGTACCAATAATGCGGGAGAAGGAGTAATTGACAGGCCAACTGTTACCTTCAATTCTAGTAATTGGAATGAAATCCAGATGGTGAGCGTAAGAGGCGTTGATGATTTTGTATTTGATGGAGACCAAAATTACCTTATTATTGCCGACCCTGCTGTTAGCGCCGATCCCAATTACTCCGGGTTAACTACATCAATTGTTTCCGCTTACAATAATGACGATGACGATCCTCTTCTTGAGACGAGCGTTAGTATAGGCGAAGGCCATGTTATTGATGGTTACATCTCCGGTGCAACCATCTTCCTAGATGCTAACAAAAATGGCATTAAAGATAGTAACGAACCATCAACTACTACTGACTTTAACGGTGCATATCAGCTCGATATTCCCTTGGAGACTTTCGACAAAAATAAAAATGGGAAAATCGATGCAGATGAAGGCAATTTAGTTGCTTTTGGCGGGACGGATACTGCGACAGGTTTGCCGCTGGAAATGCCTGTTTCTGCACCTGCGGATGCTAATGTTGTCACTTTGTTAACCAGTTTGGTAACTGATTTGATGGCTGGGGGAATGACGCAGAGTGAAGCCGAGTCAAAAGTTAAATCTACTCTGTCTATTCCTGCGGGAGTTGACTTGAGCGACTTAGATCCGATCGCCTCTACAGCAAAAAATGAGCCTGGGGGCGTTGAAACTCTAGTCGCCATGACAAAAGTCCACAACGTCATCACCCAAACCAGCAGCCTCATAGACGGTGCATCTACGGCGGACAATGCTGCGATCGTCAAAGCTGTTGTCGGGGCAATTAACAGTAAAATTAAATCCGGTGGTTCCCTGGATTTGAGCGATGCGGCACAGGTAGAAAGCATTATCGAGCAATCTGTTGCCAAGGTCAAAGAAATTGACACCAATCTCAACACTGAAAAACTTTCCCAAATTTCCCCGGAAGCTGCGAAGGTAATGGCTGAGGCAAATCAAAGCACGGATAAAGTTAAATCTAACTTTTTGCCTGAGTTTATTCCCTCGGAAATTGCCAAAGTCCAAAAGGTGACATTAGGTGAAAGTTCGATCGCCCTCGAAGAAGCCGCCGCTGGCACAAAACCAATCGCCCAGGTAGTTTCCGAAAATACTGGCGAATTTTTAACTGCCAAAATTCAAGGAAATCCAGCACCGGCCGGGCCCGCTGTTCCAGTTGTGCAAGGTGATGTGGAACTTGTCAATACTTCTCCTGAAATTCTGGGCGCTGAGGGCAAAAATCTTGTCGGTACTGATGATAGCGATACTTTAATCGGCGACAGCGGTAACGATTTTATCAGTGGCAGAAAAGCTAGCGATTCCCTCGATGGTGGCGGCGGCAATGACACGATTTACGGTGGGCGGGGACTCGATACGCTGACAGGTGGCAGTGGCGATGATATCTTATTTGGAGGCCGCGGTGCTGACAGTTTGGACGGCGGTATCGGCAATGACAGTTTGTACGGTGGCAAGGGAGACGATACTTTGCTTGGCGGTTTGGGAGATGATTTCCTTAGCGGCGAGAATGGCAACGATTTTCTGATAGGAGGTAGCGGGAGCGATCGCTTTTTGTTAACTCCAAGTATCGGCTCGGATACGGTGGTTGATTTTGAGGTGGGTATCGATAAATTTGCCCTCGATAACGGTTTGACTTTCCAGCAGTTAGAAATTAGTCAAACTGCGGGAGGAACAGTCCTGAAAGTTATATCCACCGATCGAGTTTTGGCAACTGTGACTGGGTTGAATAGTTCGATTACTGCATCGGATTTTGTGTTGGTTTAGATTTACCTCCAGCGTAGGGGCAATCCTGTGATTGCCCTTCTAAATGAGGTAGGCACTAAAAACGAATCATTTGTTAAATCACTTTTACCGGGAGGAGCATCATGTTTAAATTTGGAAAACTGACCCTAGTATTCATCACCGCATCTGTTGCTGTTTTGCAGCCAGCTTTTCGGGTTAGCGCACAAGAAACCAGCAGCGAATTCAGGCAACTGCAAACCTTATTAGAAGCTAAGAAATGGGACGACGCCGATCGCGAAACCATCTCTTTACTCCGCAACAACCCCACGTCTTGTCCGAACCTCCGCGCGATCGACCAATTGTGGATGCAACACAGCAATAATAAATACGGCTTCACTCCGCAGTTAGAGATTTGGCAACAGACGGGGAAGGGTTTAAATTGTCAAACTTGCGAAGAAGAAATTAAAGAATTTAGCAAAAAGGTAGGATGGAAACTTGACTCGCGAGACACTCCTCTGCTAGGGGATTTTCCCGCTCAGTACCCAACTGTTGCTGCATTAGGTTGGCAAAACTACGTTGATAGAGATACAAGTTTTTTTGGCGATCGGCGTAATACATGGCAAGCGTCGAAAGTTCAAGGTTATAACTTGTTCTCTACTTTTGCTAATTGCGGCAAGTAAGTAGACAAACCTAAAAAAACCGAATACTCAGATACCCGACTTCTTTAAGAAGTCGGGTATCTAAAGCGCGAGGTCGTTTTACGTTCTTTTGCTTTCATACTTCTGCTTCTTTTAAAAAGCTGGTTTTGCTGAATACAGGTATGAATTAAAAATTTCCCAATTGCTATGGGCCAAGTATGGTGAGTTTTGTAACGTTGGAGAAAAGTTTATTCATACCGTAAATCAGCAACGCGATTTATAGAACACAGGCAAGATGTCTGTTCCACAAATATAGAATAAGAAATAACAATCAACAGTCAACAGTCAACTACTTAATCTTATTTACATAGCCCCACAAACTATAATCGCGACTCAACCAACCCCGGAAAAAAGCCATCTGAGTTGGATCTTCTTGCACCCGTTTGTAGCGGTAAATAATTCGTTCATTAATCATTTGCAGGGCGGTATTTCTGTTATTTGCCCCTTTCAGCGCTTCCTTGGTGCGCGAGTCAAAAACTCCCGTTTGTGGCAATCCTAATGCTTGCTGCAGAAAGGTAATTGAGTTATTAATACCGAAATTAACGGCGGTGTCAAACATGACGATCGCCAAAGCCGGCTGCATCGTGCCGGAGAGGCTCGAATCCCAGTAATGTTTATAAATTTCTAGGAGCTCTGCTTCCGACATCTGCGTCACGTCGAGGGGCGGAAGCCCACGACTGTAGCGGTAAGCGTTGTATTCCGTTTGCAAGACGCCCCTATAAGTTCTGCCGCCCTTATCTGCAGGGTGATTGCTGAATCCACCCTCAAAATATAGGGTGAAATAAAGAGCAGTTTGAAATAATTTCTGCCGAAAGCTGGCTGTCTGCTGCTGCTGTGCGAAAGTCTTTTGGGCAAAGGGTAAGGGGATTGCTAAGGTTAACAAGAGTATCCCCAACAGGAGGTTTGGTTTCCACTTGATGTTATGTTGGCGCTGTGTCGCTTGCTTGTCGCTCATAAATTCTGTGTGACGATCGCCCGTAATTCCGCTAAAACTGCTACTCTGCAAAATAATATAGATTCAACCTTTAACTTGATAGCACAGATAGGCCGCCAAATGAAGTCCGATTTTCCCAACCAATCCGAAACACCCCAATTTGAAGATGCTGCATCGCTGACAGTCGTTGCAGAAACCTATTACTCTCAAGGCAATTTAGCAGCAGCCGTCGCTGCTTGTCGCCGAGCTCTGGAATTGCAACCGGATTGGGCGGCGGCTTACGTGACAATGGGCAATGTGCAGCAAGCAAGCGGCCAAATTGAGGAAGCGATGCGGTTTTATTCCGAGGCGATCGCTCTGAATCCCGATTTTGCTGAGGCTTATGCTAATTTGGGCAGTATGCTCTACAAACAAGGGCATTTGGTGGAGGCGATTGTCAATTACGAAAAGGCGATCGAACTTAAACCTAATTTGGCTGCTGCTTACTGGAATTTGGCAGGGGCACTGAAACAGCAGGGGCAGCCGGATGCAGCGGTAGCATACGAGCAAAAAGCTCTCGAACTCAATCCCCAGCTTGCTGAGGTAGATTTTCACTTAAATTTAGGAGATAAATTAGCGCGGCAAGGGAAGTTAGATGAGGCGGTGGCTGCATGGCAGCAGGCGATCGCATTCAAACCCGATTTAGCCGAAGCATACTGTCAAATTGGCCGAGTTTTGCGCCACCAGGGTCAATTTAAAGACGCAATACCCAACCTTCAAAAAGCCCTAGAAATTAAACCAGATTTTATTTCTGCCCACCAACATTTGTGCGGCATCCTCAGAGATACTAGCAATTTAGCTGCCGCGCGGCAAGCCGTGCACCAATACAGCCAAATGTGTGGCGAGACAGATCCAATTATGACCGCGATTTACTTCATCAGCACCTATCAAGTGTCGGGATTAAATCAAATTGCGGGCGATCGATTTTTAGAGCTAGAGTCGTACTTGCAGCAAAACTTAGAAACCGCTAGCCCGGTGGAAATTAAATCGCTTTATGCAAACTTGTTATTCAGCACACCGTATGTGCGAGATGACTTGGAAGCCAACTCACAACTTTACAGATTAATTGCCCAAAAGTATATCGACCAATGTATTAAACCTAATTTTTCTCAACCCGCCAATTACAGTTTCAAACCAAATGCCCCATCCAGCAAGTTAAAAATCGGCTTTTTGTCCAATCACTTCAGCCGCCATTCTGTAGGTTGGTGCAGCGCTGACATCATTCGCGAATTGTCCGACATCACACCCAATGTGTATTTGTACGCTTCCGAAAGAATTATTCCTGACGATCGCACTCAGCAATTTGAAACTTGGGGCAAACTGACTTTTCCGACAACCTACCCGAACGGACTTGCCAATTCCGCAGAAATTATCGACAAAATTCAGCAAGATGAATTGGACGTTTTAGTTGATTTAGATTCACTCAGCGTCCCAGTTCACGCTGACATTCTCTACCAAAAACCTGCACCAGTTTGTGTTTCTTGGCTGGGATTTGACGCCCCTTACCTATCGCCAGAAAATTACTTTCTTACAGACTGGCACTCGCACCCAGCCGGGCGGGAAAAATATTATGACGAGCAGCTAATTAGGATGCCTGATTCCTTTGTAGCGGTGTCCGGTTTTCAGAGGTATGGAGTCGATACCGTTGCTTTGAGAAGGTCGCATCGGATCGGTTTGGATCAGATAGTTTACCTGTGCGTTGCACCAGGCAGAAAATTCAATCACGAGTTGGTACAAGCCCAAGTTGCGATTCTCAAACAAGTGCCAAACAGTATTTTAATTCACAAAGCTTTAGGCGATGCTGCGGTGTTTGAGGCTGCATATCACCAAGCTTGCGAAGCTGAGAAAGTGAGCAAGCACCGAATTAAGTTTTTGCCAAGGTTTGCTACTGAGGAAGAACACAGAACTATCTATTTGCTGGCCGATGTTTTGTTAGATTCTTATCCTTACAACGGAGGAACTCACACTTTAGAGGCTTTGTGGTTTAATTTGCCAGTGGTGACTCGCACGGGAGAGCAATTTTTGTCGAGAATGGGTTATTCGTTCTTGCAGGCTTTGGGAATTGAAACTGGTGTGGCTTGGTCTTGGTCGGAATATGTGGAAGTTGGTGTAAAATTGGGTAAAGAACGTGAATTGAGAAATGCAATTAAAGCACAGTTGGTGAAATCTAAACTTCCAGCCAATTTGTCCCCGCTGTGGAATCCGAAAAAGTTTGCTGGTGATATGTATGCGGTGTTTGAAAAATTAGGTAAAATAGGATAAATGCTGACTAATGACTAATGACTGATAACTGATGACTAATGACTTCAACACAGCCAACTATTAAGTTTTTAAAACAGCCGACTTCGGAAGCTTGGGTAGAACAGGCGATCGCCCATTTGGATACAATCTTATTAGACCATTCTCACTGCGAGCGGAAAGCGGCGGGAGTAGCGTTAAATTTAATGTTTCGCTACCCAGCAAGGGAAAAATTGGTGAGGATGCTAACGGCGATCGCCCGCGAAGAATTAGAGCATTTCGAGCAAGTCAACCAGCGGTTAGAAAAGCGCAGCATTGCTTTAGGCCCTTTGGCTGCACCTCCCTACGGTGCTGGTTTGTCCGCCCAAATTCGCAAGCAGGAACCCGAAAGACTTTTGGATTCTTTGTTGGTTTCTGGTTTGATAGAAGCGCGCAGTCACGAACGGTTGGGGCTGCTGGGCGATCGCTGTCCCGACGCGGAATTAGCTAAGTTTTACCGCAGTTTGATGGCTTCGGAGGCGCGCCATTACGGTGTATATTGGATTTTGGCAACAACTTATTTCGATCGGGATATTGTGATGCAGAGGTTGGAGGAATTATCATTAGTAGAGAGCGAGTTGCTGGCAATACTTCATCCTGAACCGAGAATTCACAGTTAAGAGCTAGGTGCATTTAAAGACTGTAAAACACAAAAAATCAATAATTTTACAGTTGCTAAAGTCAACAAATAAATATTAAGTTGCAACCACTAATGAAAACCCAACATCTCGATTTTTTAATTCGTTCCTGGGAAACGCGCGATCGCGCTGAGGCGTTCTATTTAATTCGGGATGTTTTAGCAGAATACGGTTTAAAATGCGAACCTCACGGGGCAGATCGAGATGTCTATGATGTAGAACTACATTATCACAATCAAGGCGGCGAATTTTGGGTAGTTGAACGGCAGGATAAAATAGTCGGTACGGCGGCTTACTATCCGATTGAGCGCGGTAAGAATGCTGTGGAAATTCGCAAAATGTATATTTTGCCAGCAGCAAGGGGACAGGGTTTGGGGAAATTTTTATTGCAAGAATTGGAAAGTAAAATTATCGCTCGCGGCTTTGAGGAAATCTGGATTGAAACTGCTAGCATTCTCAAAGAAGCTGTGAAAATGTACGAAAATAGCGGATATCTACCGACAACTGGTGTGGAGACGCCAAGGTGCGATCGGGTTTACGTAAAATCTATAGGTAGAAAAAACCTACAATAAGGTTTGTGTAAACAATGATTAATTTACTCAGTTTCCATCAACTTTTGGCAACTTTGTTTCTTTTCGGAAGAATAGCGTTTTGGATAGGCTATCTCAAAGCTCCGCTCGATCGAGCTTTTGGCCTGGGAGTTACTCTGTATGCTACTATTGCCGTACTAATTTATGATGCTTACCGCGTAGTATTTTTTAATAGCTGAGGGATTTGAGAGTTGTTTGAAATAAGACTTATGCTTTCATTAGTCCTATGAAACCCTAAAACTAGGAGGAAAATAAATGACTATCCCCACAGAAAACTCTCACTCTCAAAATCAGGCTACCAACAAATTGCTAGACGGCCCTAAAGGCGCTAGATTTGTTCAGACAGTGCGGGGAATTTTAAATCCTCTGTATTATTTAGATAATAATTATAAGCGCTACGGCGATCTTTTTACCAGCAAATTCAGCAACTTTCCGCCGCAAGTAATTATTAGCCATCCTTTAGCTATTCAAGAAATTTTTACAGCCGATTCCAAACTCTTTGAATCCGGTACGGGAAACCAGATAGCGCTACCTTTAGTAGGCTCCAATTCGTTATTGTTGTTAGATGGCGATCGACATTTGCAGCAGCGCAAACTTTTAATGCCACCTTTTCACGGTGAACGCATGAAAGCTTACGGACAAATCATCTGCAATACCACCGAAAAAGTAATTAATAATTGGACTCCTGGTAACTCTGTTATCGCGCAATCAACTATGCAGGAAATTTCCTTGGAAGTAATTTTGCACGCGGTTTTCGGGCTGAGCGAAGGAGAACGCTACCAGCAAATTCAGCAACTAATTACTAATATGTTCAGCCTGTTTAGCAATCCATTAAGCGCTACCTTTTTGTTTATCAAGTCGTTGCAAAAAGATTTAGGTGCTTGGAGTCCTTGGGGAGGATTTATTCGACAAAGACAGCGTTTAGATGAACTGCTTTATCAAGAAATCCGCGAACGCAAAACTCTATCTCAACCATTGGGAGAAGACATCCTGAGCTTGTTAATTTCCGCTAGTGACGAAGCAGGACAGCCGATGAGCGACGTTGAATTGCGGGATGAATTAATGACAATCTTATTCGCAGGACACGAAACTACAGCCACAGCTTTAGCCTGGGCTTTGTATTGGATTCACTACATCCCAGAAGTCCGTGGAAAACTGCTCCAAGAACTCAATTCTATTAATGTCGAAAATTGCGACCCGGCAGAAATAAGTAAACTCCCGTATTTGAATGCTGTTTGTTGCGAAACCCTGCGGATTTATCCGATCCTATTTTTTACATTTCCGCGCCTTCTGCAAGCTCCGATGCAGTTAATGGGTTATAATATTCCCCAAGGAATGATACTTTCTACCTGCATTTATTTGGTTCACCATCGACCGGATATTTACCCGGAACCAAAGCGTTTTAAACCAGAACGTTTTCTAAAACGTCAATTTTCGCCTTACGAATATTTGCCGTTTGGGGGAGGGAACCGCCGCTGTATTGGCACGGCATTTGCAATGTTTGAAATGAAGTTAGTATTGGCGAAAGTGCTGTCACGATACTCTTTAGAACTTGCAGAAAATCGTCCGGTTTTGCCAGTACGCCGGGGTTTGACAATGGCACCCGCTGGTGGTGTGCGTTTGGTGGTAAAGAGTAGGATTTGAATCCTATCAAATCCGGTGGAGCGAGCGGAGATGATATGATATCAATGCAACGGGTTTTAATTTATTTTTTGCCGCATAGGAATTTCGATCGCAAATTCGGAACCTTCTCCCAATACAGAATTGCAAGAAAGTTTGCCGCCGTGTTTTTCTACTATAATAGAGTGCGAAATCGCCAATCCTAAGCCAGTTCCTTTGCCAATGGGTTTAGTAGTGAAAAACGGGTCAAACAAGCGCTTTTGCACATCTTCGCTCATCCCGGGGCCGCTGTCAGCTATCCATATGGCCACGCTGTTATTGTCGGTTACTTGGGTGCGAATCGTAATTGCGAGATTTTTGGCGGTGCGATTGGATTCCTTTATCTCCATTTCCAAGGCGTCTAGCGCATTGCTCAACAAATTCATAAATACTTGATTTAACTGACCGGGATAACATTCCACTAAAGGCAAATTACCGTATTCTTTAATCACCTTAATTGTCGGGTGCTCGGGTTTATGTTTCAGGCGGTTTTGCAAAATCAGCAGCGTGCTTTCAAGGCCTTCGTGAATGTCAACTTGTTTCATTTCGGCTTCGTCAAGTCTTGAGAAAGTCCGCAGGCTCAAAACTATGTCGCGGATGCGATCGGCTCCGACTTTCATTGATGCTAAAATTTTCGGTAAATCTTCAATAAGATAATCAATTTCAAAGTCTTCCCTTGCATTTACAATTCTTGCGCTAGGCTGCGGGTATTCCTTCTGGTAAAGTTGCAGCATTTTTAGCAAGTTTTGAGTGTATTCGCTGGTGTAGCTGAGATTACCGTAGATAAAATTAACCGGATTGTTAATTTCGTGGGCGACACCTGCTACTAACTGGCCCAAACTCGACATTTTTTCACTTTGAATTAATTGAGTTTGGGTGCGTTGGAGTTCGTGTAAAGTTTGTTCTAGCTGTTGAGTTTGAGCTTGAGCTAATCGGGCCGCTGTGCGCGTTTGGGTGTAGAGTTCGGCGTGGTCGATCGCGATCGCAATTTGAGCGACCACCGCTTGCATCAGTTCGACTTCCGATTCGCTCCAATTTCGCATGGATAGGGTCTGATAGCAGGTAATCACCCCAATATCGCCGGAAGCAGTATGAATTGGCAGCGACAGCACGGATTGAAATTTTGAAGCCTGGAAAAGTTCGCGCAATTCTACATCTTCAAAAGTGCTGACATCATCAATTCGCAGAATTTCTCGCCGCAAAATCTGTCGCACTGCGAGACTAGATTTGTAGTCTACAGGATAAGTGCCGAGTATACTCGGCAAATCAGCATTCTTCGCTTCGTAAGTTACGTCCCAAACCGGAGGATTGGTGTTGGGGCGATACCAAGTGAAGATGCACCAATCTAGCTGCATCAAATTGCGAATTTCTTGAACGGCGGTTTCTACAATTGTGTCTAAATCTAAAGAAGTGCGAATTTGGTTGGCAATTTGATTGAGCAGTAGTTGTCGCTGAGCTTGTTGTCTGAGCGCTTGTTCCGATCGCACTAAAGTTTCTTCTGCAAGTTTGCGATCCGTTAAATCTTGGATAACTGCTTGGATGATTTTTTCATTTCCAACCTCGATGATTGTCAGCACGACTTCTGCGGGAAAATCCGTACCGTCTAAGCGCTGATGAACCCAATCAAAACGGTGGTTCCCCCGCTCAAAGGCGAGAGCCATCATTTCGTTAATAAAGCTCACAGAATCTCTGCCGTTGGGTTGAAAAGGAGGCGACAGTTTGCCGGGGTTTTTGCCGTACAACTGTGGCGCGGTAGTGCAGCCAAATAGTTTTAGGGTGGCTGTGTTGGCATCGGTGATGCCATTCTCATATAACATCAAAACAGGCAAACTGGTTAATTCGTAGAGCGATCGAAATTTGGCTTCCGACTGCTGCAATGCGGCTTCTGTTTGCTTGCGATCGGTAATGTCGGCAACCATTGCCAAAGCGCCCACATAGCGTCCCTGTTTGTCTGCCAAGGAATTAGTAGAAACCATCGCCCACAAGTCGCTGCCGTCTCGGCGAAGGAACTTAAAATCGAGCTGTTCGCGAATTCCTTCACGGCGGCGTTCGAGACTGACTTGTGCGAGCGCCATGCCTTCTGCATCCATGAAAGCAAATAGCGACTGTCCGATCATTTCCTCTGGAGTGCAGCCGAGCATATCGGCCATTTTTTGGTTGACAAAAGTAGTTTTGCCCTCCGTATCTACGATCCAAATTCCTTCGTCTGCTGTCTCGACAATACACCTGTATTTTTCCTCGCTTTCCCTGAGCGCTTCTTCTGCTAATTGGCGAGCCGTAATGTTTTGAGTCATTAGCAATCCGCCGATGATTTCTTGCCGTTCGTTTCTGACTGGCAAAGTATAACCGAGGTAAACGCGAGCGCTGTAAATAAATTCTGTAACAACTGTTTCTCCTGCCAGTGCCGCCCGATAATTTTGCTCGAGAGCGGCGCAAAAATCTGGCTCGAATACTTCCCTGATTGTCTTGCCTTCCATCAATTCTTTGGAAAGCCCCACTGCTGCTAATTCTGTACCTTCTACCAGGGTGAAGCGCATTTCTCGATCGAACAACATCACCGCACCGTTAGGAAAATTGCTGGCCATAGTGCGGTAAAGCTGTTCGCTTTTTTGCAGCGCAGCTTCTGCTTGTTTGCGATCGCTAATGTCAATTATGACTGCACCGATGCCGAGAGCCTCGCCATCTTTGTCTAGCAAGGGAAAATAAGAGCCTGTCAGGTGTCGGACAAACCCAGGCTTTCTGGGATTGTCACCACTCATCTCGATATTAATTAAGGGTTGTTTCGTCCTCAAAATTTCTTCGTACAAAGGCTCTACAATTGGAGCGATATTCGGCAATATTTCGCGTACATTTTTGCCTAGGTGCTCTGCTGGACTCAGGCAATTTATTTCTGCTAGAAATTGATTAATTTGCACGTACCGCAGTTGGGAGTCCAAAATACAAAGTCCCGCCGGCGCCTCCTTCAAAAAGGCATCAAATAGTGCTTGTCTCTGTGCTAATTCTTGTTCTAAAGCTTTGCAAATGCTGAGATCTGTTAAAGAACCCATCATTCCCACAACTTCTCCCGTTTTGTCTTTCAAGAGCGAAAGCATCAGGTGCGAGGAAATTTTTTCGCCTGATTTATGGCGTGTTATAACTTCTATTTCATGCTCGCCTTTTTCTTGTAGCGGTTTGATGACTTGCTCTAACAAAAATTCGTGCTGTTCTGGCGGGTAAATTAGAGAAATGTGCTGTCCGATAGCCTCAGTTTTTTCATAGCCGTATAACTTTTGGCAGGCTTGATTCCAAATGGTGATCGAGCCGTCCATATCTGTAGAAATCACCGCTTCGTGAATTTGGTCGATAATTTGACTTTGGAGACGCAATTTTTCTTGAGCCTGTTCCAGTTCGGCGGTTTTTTCTGCGAGTAGTTTCTGAGTTTTTTCCAGTTCAGCAGTCTGCTTGGCCAGCAATTTTTCCAGATGTGAACTGCGGTGCGGCGGCGCTGATTCCAGCGGATTGCTATTTTCTGGCCCAGGATTAAAAATTTCTTCAGCGCTCAGCCAAATCGCGCACTCTCCCCCTGTTTCAATAGCCCGCTCAGAAACTCGCACGGGTACGAGATGGTTGTTTTTATGTTTGTATGCTGCTTCGCACGGGCCCGTGCACCTATCCGCGCACTGCGTTTGCTGAATTTCCCAGTAGTTGAGGTGAAGAGTTTCTGCCACTGTGCGGCCGATAATACTTGCAAAAGCTGGATTTACGTCGAGAAAAGTCCCGTCCGTCCGGCACAATGCCAGCCCTATGGGGCTGAGTTCTAACAATTGGCGGCGGGAGCGATTGCGCTTGGCTTTTCCTAACTGGCTTTGCATCTGACCTAGCTGGACTTGGTTTATTTAATTATATCTTTTCACGTTGTTTATTGCTGTAACTTTTATCCTTCATTAACCAAGAGAGAAGAAGGAAGTTCGGCAACGGATTGTATAACGGATTTAACGGATGTAACGGATGGATGCTGAGGTTCGAGGGAAGAAGGAAGAGGTTGGATCGGAGGTTCGAGGGAAGTTCGGCAACGCTCCCTGTACTGGATTTAACGGATGGATGTTGAGGAAAAAGACAGGATGGGGAAACAAAAATGAGTAAGAATCAACGGGGAGGAGGAAAGAGGGAATGAGAAGAAACCAGAAAAATCACAAAAGAAGAAGTACAAAACTGGTACAAAGACCATTAATTTATACATGGTATCTTCCCTCCAACCTTCTTCCTTCTTCCTTCTTCCTTCTTCCTTCTTCCTTCTATTAATCGCGGGCAATACCTTCGGATCTGGCGGCCAACTGCACTGCACCGGCGACAGCAATGGCAACTCTTTCATCAAAAACAGACGGTATAATGTGCTCTTTGTCAAGCTGGGAAGGACTGACTAAAGAGGCGATCGCGTAAGCTGCTTCCAAATACATACTGGGCGTAATCGTGGTTGCTTTGCAGTCTAAAGCACCTCGAAATATCCCCGGAAATGCCAAAACATTGTTAATTTGATTCGGGTAGTCGCTGCGTCCGGTTGCTATGATCGCCGCATCTTCCATAATTAATTCTGGCTGAATTTCGGGAATGGGATTTGCCATTGCAAAAACAATGGGATTTTCCGCCATCAAACGCACCATCGAACGGGTGAGCACTCCCGGTGCGCTGACCCCTAAAAATACATCGGCACCGGCGATCGCATCTTCCAAAGTACCGCTCGAAGCGACTGCAAATTCTAGTTTTTCTGGGTTCATATCCGTGCGGTCTTCGGAGAGAACGCCTTTGGAGTCGCACATGATGATGTTTTGGGCACCTGCTTTACGCAGCAAGCGGGCGATCGCGACTCCTGCCGCACCCGCTCCGTTAATCACGATACACACTTCTTCTATTGTTTTTTTCACGAGTTTCAAGGCATTAATTAATGCTGCCAAACTAACAATCGCAGTGCCGTGCTGGTCGTCGTGAAAGATCGGAATATCTAAGCTTTCCCGCAATCTTGCTTCGATTTCAAAGCAGCGGGGAGAAGAAATATCTTCGAGGTTAACGCCACCAAAAACCGGGGCGATATTCTGCACTGTGCGAATAATTTCCTCGGTATCTTGGGTGTTCAAACAGATAGGAAAGGCGTCAATACCTGCAAATTCTTTAAATAGCATGGCTTTGCCTTCCATGACTGGCAGTGCGGCGGCAGGGCCGAGGTTTCCCAGCCCCAAAACTGCGCTACCGTCGGTAACAATGGCAACAGTATTTTGTTTGATTGTGAGGTTGTAAACTTGTTGGGGGTCATTGGCGATCGCAGTGCAGATGCGGCCGACTCCAGGGGTGTAGGCCATTGCCAAATCCGACTGGCGTTTGAGGGAAATTTTGCTAACTACGCTGATTTTTCCGCCGCGGTGCAAGTTGAAAGTGCGATCGTACACATCGATCACTTTGATATCCGGCAGCGCTTTCACTGCTTGGAGTATTTCTTCGTTGTGCTCGGTGCTGTAAGCATCGACGGTGATATCGCGAATGGTAGTGGCGCGGGTTTGCTCGATCAAATCGATTTGGCCGAAGTTGCCGCCAACAGATGCGATCGCACTGGTGACTGTTGCCAGCATTCCCGGCCGGTTCGGCAGAGCAACCCGAATTGTTAAACTAAAGCTGGGGTTCGGTGTCAGTTTTACCATTATGTCTTGATTTCAGATTTGAGAATTTCAATCTTAGATTTTATCGCCAATGTTAGGCATAAAATTTAATAATTGACATTTTCAACTGAAATTTTTAACAAATTCTATGAGCTTGTGATACGATCGCTCTGCACTGCCAAGCGTGTCGCTGGGAAACTCATCTTTTTTTGAGTAGAGCTTTCCTCTGTGTATAGCTTGTGACTCGCTCACAAACAGCCTATTTTCTGTCAAGTTCGCCGCCAACCGCGAATATGAAGCGCGGGGCTAGAAATCCGGTTTCTAAGGTCAACGTCCGCAAGTCTTATCTATTTTTGAGAATATTTCTGTTTATTCTGAACATCAGCAGATATTTCCCAAAAGTCTATTCTCCAGCGATACCGCCTAATTCCTGCTGCTGTCTTTTGAAGCGAGACACCCAGGAGAGTTGATGCGGCTTTTTGGTGGCCTTTATTGGGGAGTTAAAAAGTAGATGCACGGCTGCTTGAGCCTGCAGGTAAAAATCTGAGCGACTGACAAGCGGGCATTTGATATATATATGTTGCCTGCTTGTTTAACACTTGCCAAGGATTGCGAGTGCAACCTTGCAAACGATCTAATTACCTGCACGCTTTGCCCGATAATTCCAGCGACTGTAACTAACAGACAATCTATCCCGCGCCGGCACAGGCACAGCTTGGGCCGAACCCTGCACAGTTGCTGGTTGCTAACTGTCAATTTTATCGATCGGCCGCAGCATCGGCCCATATAATAGTAAAGAATTTGCAAGCCAGACAATCCGGGGGAACTTTTTCTAAGTTTTGCAGATCGACTGATTGCTCTGCCTCGCTGCCGGGGGGAACTATGCACAGGGCAACCTGTCCGACTCCTGCCATGAGTTCGGCAACTCGCTCCAAAATACTGTCCATTTTGTCAATTAGTTGCTCTGCTGCATCCAGACTCGGCGCGATGATGAAAAAGGTTTTGACTCCATCGGGACAAGGGGCGAAGCCGAGGGTAGACTCTCGCAATAGTGCTTGGGTGGAGAGACTGAAACCGTCGTAGAAGCGATCGATTACTGCTTGATAAAAGACTTGGGTCAGAGAGCGATCGCCAAAAATAGGTTGAGATAACATAACTGCTTCCTTTCGTAGGATTTTTGGGTGCATTGAAAAAATTTTAACATACCTTAATGTAAGGGATTTAACTAAACGATCAAGCGATCGAGATCATGGACTTGATGTGACATTTTTTAATTTGTGTAGCGATCGCAACTGTGATAAAATGTACTATGTGTTAGCGTTGCCAGTGATTTTTATCGCATCCGCAGCTCAAAGCTAAGTACAAAATTTCCTAGTAGGTGAGGAGAGGGGGAGAGGGCCAGAGGGAGAGAACCAGAGGGAAATTACTTACGTAGTAAAAGTATTATTGGCAAAAAGTGCTGAATCTAGAGTTTAAAATAAACATCCAATCAAAATATTCAAGATGAACTCGATCGCCCAACAGTTAAAAGCAAAATTTGAAAAAGCATTCACCGCTGCATTCGGCGAAAGTTATGCAGGTGCAGATCCGATGCTAGCCGCCGCCAGCAATCCCAACTTTGGGGACTTTCAGTGCAACGCGGCGATGAGTTTGGGGAAAAAGTTAGGAAAGCCCCCACGGGCGATCGCCTCAACAATCATCGAAAACCTAGATATTACTGACATCTGCGAAACCCCAGAAATCGCCGGGCCGGGTTTTATCAATTTGAAGCTGAAACCGGCTTATTTGGAAGCGCAAATTAGTGCGATCGCCGGCGACTCGCGTTTGGGGGTTGAACCGGCGAAAACGCCTCAGACAATCGCGATCGACTTTTCGAGTCCGAATATAGCCAAAGAAATGCACGTCGGACATTTGCGATCGACAATCATCGGAGATGCGATCGCCCGCATCCTCGAATTTCAAGGCCACGACGTACTCCGAATCAACCACATCGGCGACTGGGGCACCCAATTCGGAATGCTGATCGCATACTTGCGCGAAGTTCACCCCGAAGCCCTCACAACCGCTGACGCCCTAGACTTAGGCGATTTAGTCGCATTTTACCGCCAAGCAAAACAGCGCTTTGACGCAGACGAAACCTTCAAAGAAACCGCCCGCCAAGAAGTAGTAAAACTGCAAGCAGGCGCCGAAGACACCCGCCGCGCTTGGAAATTGCTGTGCGATCAATCTCGCCGCGAATTTCAAGTAATATACGATTTGCTGGATATCAAATTAACCGAACGCGGCGAATCGTTTTACAATCCATTATTGCCCGCAGTAGTCGAAGATTTAACCAATCTAGGTTTGCTAGTAGAAAGTGACGGCGCGAAATGCGTTTTTGTAGACGGTTTCACCAACAAAGAAGGCGAACCACTGCCACTAATTGTCCAAAAAACAGACGGCGGCTACAATTACGCTACAACAGATTTAGCAGCAGTGCGCTACCGGATACACAAAGATAATGCAAAGCGCATAATTTACGTCACAGATTCAGGACAAGCAAACCATTTTGCCCAAGTATTTGCAGTAGCCAGAAAAGCCAATTGGATTCCTGAAGATGTCGAAATTGTCCACATTCCATTCGGTTTGGTATTGGGAGAAGACGGCAAAAAATTAAAAACTCGTTCTGGCGAAACAGTGCGGTTGCAGGATTTGTTAGATGAGGCGATCGTCCGCACGCGCCAAGATTTAGAAGAAAGATTAAAAGCTGAGGAAAGACAGGAAACTGAGGAATTTATTGCTAACGTATCTCGAACAATTGGTTTGAGTGCGGTTAAGTATGCCGATTTGAGTCAAAATCGCGCCAGCAACTATGTATTTAGTTACGACAAAATGCTCGCATTGCAAGGAAATACCGCTCCTTATATGCTGTATGCTTACGTGCGCGTGCAGGGAATTCGCCGCAAAGGTGAGATTAATTTTGATAACTTAGATGCTGGTGCGAAAGTGATTTTGCAGTCTGATGCCGAGTTGGTATTGGCAAAGCATTTATTACAGTTGAATGAAGTTGTAAATGCTGTGGGCGGGGACTTGTTGCCGAATCGAATTTGTCAGTATTTGTTTGAATTGAGTCAAAAGTTCAATCAATTTTTTGAGCAATGTCCGGTTTTGAAAGCTGAGGAACCCTTGCGGACTTCGCGGTTGATTTTGTGCGATTTGACGGCGAGGACTTTGAAGTTGGGTTTGGAGTTGTTGGGGATTAAGGTCTTGGAAAGAATGTAATTTTTTAACCCCTTTGCACTCACGAACCGCCTCAAGTCTTGAACTATACCGCTGCAACCAGAAATCATATTACCCGAAATCTGGACACGGCAGTGCCGTTTCCCTACAATTAATCAGGCGATGGTTATATGTCTCATCGAGTGCTCATGATTATTTTGGGGTAGGGAAACGGCATTGCCGTGTCCAGAGTTGCCGTGTTTTCGATGATTATATCCGATCGCTGAAATTCATCGGCAAAGTAAACCTTAATTGAAGGAGAATATTCTGTAAGCGCGATCGCGCTTAACTTAGTGCCGTTCAATCATGGATTTATGGGTTTATGGCAACTTTTATCACACCATCTCGTTGATTGCCGAATAATTCATACGCTTCTTTTATTTGATCTAGCTTAAACCTGTGCGTGATCATAGGTCTCAGGTCGGCACGAGCGGACTGTATGATATTTATCAGCCGCCGCATACGTTCTTTTCCACCGGGGCAGAGACTGGTAACAATTTTCTTATCTCCGATACCGGCGGCAAAGGCATCTACAGGAATGGTAAGTTTTCCAGAATAGACTCCTAGACTCGATACAATTCCGCCGGGTTTAACCACACGCAAACAGGCTTCAAAGGTTTCCTGAATACCGAGTGCTTCAATTGCTACATCTACACCGCGACCATCAGTCAAATCCATGATTGCTTCGACTGGATTGCACTCTTTATAGTTTAAAACAATGTCGGAGCCAAGCATTTGGGACATTTTCAGGCGTGTCGGATTGCTGCTCACGGCAATGATTTTGGAAGCACCTCTGAGTCTGGCACCGACAGTTGCGCTCATACCAATTGGTCCTTGGGCAAATATGGCGACTGTATCACCAATCTTGATATTTCCGCTTTCGGCACCACTGAAACCTGTACTCATAACATCTGGACACATAAGCACCTGTTCGTCGGTTAATTCGTCAGGTATGGGAGTCAAATTGGCGATTGCGTTCGGCACTAGCATATATTCTGCCTGAGAACCATCAATGGTATTGCCGAAGCGCCAACCACCCAGTGGCTTACCGCCGCACTGCGCTTGGTATCCGTCAAGACAGAAATTGCACTGACCACAAGGAGTTATAGCACCAGTAAGAATACGCTGTCCTATTTCATAGCCGTGAACTCCTGCGCCGAGTTCTGCAATGACGCCAACTGGTTCATGTCCTAGTGTCCGTCCAGGCTGGACGGGTACTTCACCTTTGAGTATATGAACATCTGTGCCACAGATTGTCGTCGTGGTGATTTTAATCAGTGCATCAGTAGGCCCAATCTCAGGAATTGGTTTTTCTTGAATTTCGATTCGCCCTTTTTCTACAAAAACGGCGGCTTTCATCTTTCGCATAAATTTTTTACACAATTTTTAAGATGATACTATGTAACATCAATACAGCGCTTTTCTTTCTGCGCGTCTCCTTGCTCCCCTATTTGTGACTGCCATTCGGCTTATATCCCTCTTTTGTCACTTTGGGGTGAAACCTTGAATCTTCATGGACTGTATCCTCGAAAAATCGTCAATTTATCCGAGAGTGATGAAGGATCGCTGCGTCCCAACCGCTGGGGCGGTTGCTATAACGCTTACAGAGTCGGAGGAGCAAGCGTTTCAGGAGGAACTTGGTAGGATTGAGCCAGAGGCACAGGAGCAGGTTATGCAGATTGTTACCAGTTGGGTGCAGACAGGGATTGAGCGGGGGAGACGCGAAGGAATTCAGGAAGGGATTCGCCTTGGCAAAGTTTCTCTGGTGATGCGTTTGCTGCATCGTCGTCGGAGAAAGGAAAAACAACCGTAAACGATAATTGCGCTGAAATTCATCAGCAAAGTAAACCTTGATTGAAAAATACTCACTCTGCATCAATACCTTCCCACAGTTCCGATACAGGTCTAGTTTTTCCTGTCTTTATTTCCAGCCATGCTTGCCGAAAGCTTTCTTCTGGAGATGGGAGTGCTTCTTCGTCTTCGTTAGCAAGAACAATAACGCCAACTCTGCGTCCGGCAATTTTTTCGGATAGGGCGAGAATCTCTTCCCAAGTTCCCTCTAGTTCTCACAGTTGTGATGTCATTGTTTTTACTTATTTGGAAATTTAAATTTACTTAATTGTAGCGCCTCTCTAAAATCGAGGATTTACGGCTTTTTGTTAACAATTAAGGTTTCCAAGATGCCTTTAAACATTGTTACGACAATTGGGCGATCGTTATCTCTGACAAAAATATCATAATTGGGACTTGAGTTAATTTCAATTAACCAATATACTCCGTTTTTATCTACTGCTATGTCAAGCCCAGCATAATTAATCGCCATTTCGGCAAAAACAGGTTTAACAAAATCTTCAATCTCAGACATGAGATGTGCGTTAATTATGTGTTGGGCTTTTGCACCTTCCCAGTGCAGCGGGCTTAAATTGCCCGCAAATTCAGCCTGAGATTTGTCTTTCTCGTACAGCAAAACTAGCTTTTCTTTGCAGAATACAGCCCGATATTCGTGGGCAATTTCGATATATTCTTGAGCTAGCGCCACATAGTCATAATCTTTGCTGTTGACATTAAATATAATTTCTAGGGCTTCTTTAATTTGCTCTCTAGTTTCACACAAAAAAACATTGTTGCCACCAGCACCGCGATTTCTTTTGAGAATCACCGGGAAAGCGAATTTTTTGTTTACTTCTAAAACTATTGATTCAATATCTGGGAAACTCAAATACTTTTTATACTTCTCCTCGCAGTGAGGCGAGACAAAACCGAGAGTTATGGGAGTATTTATTTTGCCGTTTAATAGTTGATAGGTATATCCTTTGTCTTTAAAAATCTCTGCTACTGACGCGCTGTTAAATGGCGTCATGTAATTGACAAAATAATATTCTTCGCCGCCCTGTTTTAGTCTAATCAAGTTTTGGGAAGGATACAGGATTTCGTAAGGGAGATTTAATTCCTCACAAGCTGCCAGCAGGATTTCAATATTGGTTAGCATAAAATGTAACTTAATTAGAAAGTAATTTTAAAGATTTGAGATTTGAGAATCGCTTCCAAATCTCAAACCTCAAATTCGTTAGCGCAGCCCTCGAAGAGGATCGCACTTTTATCCAAACAACCGCTGCTGTCCGTTGGCCGCATCTTTCCCGGCATAAATCTCGCGCGTTCCCTTGGGAATGTAAATCCAATCGAATTCTTGCAAGCGGTTTGTCAAATTGGAAATGCTCACTCCCAACTCATCTCTCATTTTGTATAAATGCGACCACTTAGTTAAATCACGCCCCTGTCTTTTTTCCTCCAAAATACACCGAGGCATCAACAAACAGCTTGCAAAATATTGCGCTTGCCATTCGATCGACAAAACCTTATTATCAGCACTCGCACCCCGACAAACAAACGGTTCCTCGACATCCTGGGCGCTTTTTCCTTCATTGCCCAAGTTTAATTCCAACTGTTCCACAGTGCCGTCTGCTTCGTCTTGATTGACGTGTAGCACCCAGTGTCCGATTTCGTGGGCGATCGTCGATTCGATGAAACCCGGCGGTTTTTCGAGAATCTGTTCGTTGATTTCGATTAACCGCTGCTGCGGCAAAATCCTCGCCGCGATCGCACCTTCTTCATCCGGCTCAATGCACTCCCAAACTACGCCCAAATCCAGAAAATCAGCAACCGTTGTCGCATCAAAAGGCCATCTCGGAGCAAAATTTTGCGTTTTCTGCATCTGCATCAAGATGTCATTTGCAAAACGCTCGATCGTTTCTTTGGGATAGAAGCAATACGGCTTAAAGATACTCACTATGAGGGGCCTCTCTTACGCTTCAAAAGACTGTTTGAGCCAATCTGGATTTTCTTGCATTCGGCGGAAAAGAGCCTGCATTTCCTTGGGATTCTGCTTCAGCAGCGCTTCGTACTGCTGCGGCAGCCTCCCCGCCAAGAAAATCAATTCCTCTTCGTTTATGTCTAGATTCCGCGCTAATGCTCGGATTACCTCCTCTTTTGGCGCATAATCCGCTCGATCGTTCTCCAACTTAGACAAATAAGTAAAATCCACACTTAGCATAGCAGCTAGCTCACGTTGTGAGTAAGCTTTGTCCTTGCGAGCTTGACGGATCAGTCTTCCAAATGTTTGTTCCACGGTTTTTCGCCTCCTGACAAGCATTCTAGCCTGTTTTGATGAAAAGTTCAACAAAATACTTGACGGGAAAATCAACCCGCGCTACCATGAGGTTAGTTGACGGTTTAATCAACTCGCAGAACCTGACTGGTAGGGTTAAAGGTGCAAATTAGCCTAGCTCACACGCTACATATAGCGTCGTCAACTTCAGAGAAGTGAGAAGCGCTGGGCGTCAAAACGCTTGTACGCAGCAAATAAGGAGGAGCAGATAGCAAATGCTGAGAACCTGGACAGACACGCATTACAAGCTCGAAGACGATGACTGGCTATACATCGCCACCCACGAAGAACAAAGCTCAGCCTCACTGGTTTGTCCCGGCTACGCGCGGGATGGCGAAGGGTTCAGCATCCACTTCACCCCAGCGCACCTAGAAACGTTAGAGCATTTGCTCGCCGCGCTGCGGATTATCAAAGCTCAACAAGAGGCGGTGCTTGAGTATACCTATCCAGAACCAAAAGCGACAACACATCTCATTAGGTAATGGAAGTTCGGCCACGAGCAATGTACGAGATTTAACGGATTACCAATTACCAATTCCCCGTAAAACAATAAAGAACTAAGGAAAAACGAACAATGACTAAAACACAAGAAAGACCTACATTTTCAGTATTTGGTGCCAAACCGAGCAATGCTTTGCTAGTACCGGAAATCCCGATCGCAGTACGTAACAATTGCCAGGCCGGCCAGTGGACAATTGGCGACACCGACTACGGTTCCAAGTGTTCCATGACAATCCTCAAATTCTCCAAATTCTTCGGTTCCCTCGGTCAAACTTCCCACACACTGTGGGGCCAACTGTGGTTTGTCGCAGAAAGTGGCGAATTGCCGCAAGGAGTTGTCATGGTGACATACATAAAAAACCGGAGCTTGAACGATTTTAACCGTTTGGTAGCATCAGTTCAATCTCGCGGCGTAGAACCTGCAACCGGAATTTTTATTCCCGAATTTGTCAAGCATTCCGGTCAGAAACCAGACGACAGCGGAGTAGTAAAACCGATCAACTACTACAGCTTGAAATGGTCTTGGAACGAGCGGAAAGATTGGGCAGTTATCGACCAAGCCGCAGCAGTTTTGTCAGATTCTAGCAATCAATCGCGGATGATTGACTTAGAAGGAACAAGGGCGATGGTGTGTTTAGATAACCTGCCCGCGCAGCAAGTTGCCTCCTTGATGGCTGCTCACGCTGGCGGTGAAAGCGATGCTATTGCTTTGAATTCCAACGGCGCTATGTCGCTACCGCCAGCGGAAGACAAATCAACTGCTGACTTGTTCTAATTCTGTTGTAAAGGCGCGATTTAATCGCGCCTTTACCATAACTGTTACAACGCAGAGTGAAATGAAGAAATTAACGAATCTGAAAACCCAACCCAACCTGCAAGAAAGCCGTTTGAAAGAGAATCTTGAGCTAATCGACCAAATTCGAGCCGACGCAGTTAACGACATCGAAAGTCTCACCGAAGACTTCCAACACATGACTTTAGTTGCCGAATCTGTCCAGCGGAATTACCGAGCTTTGTTAGCCGAAAATCAATTGCTAAAAGGCACACTTTTGAGTATAATTGATGAGTGCGGCTGCCGGGAAGGAAATCGGTGCGATCGCTGCTGGAAACTTCTCAAAATTCTAGCCAGCGCCAATCCCGAAGAAAAACCCGACGCCGCCAGAAAGTACCGAGCCATTCTCAGCCAACTCCGCAACTTAGTATAACTGAAAACGTCTCAGTCACAAGTGTCGAAAAGTTATAATCAGGAGAAGCCAACATTATGACA
This sequence comes from Microcoleus sp. MON1_C5, assembly GCF_036701875.1. Taxonomy (NCBI): domain Bacteria; kingdom Bacillati; phylum Cyanobacteriota; class Cyanophyceae; order Oscillatoriales; family Microcoleaceae; genus Microcoleus; species Microcoleus sp. MON1_C5. The sequence continues at coordinate 93,966 of NZ_JAUBRN010000022.1, forward strand.
ATAGCAACTGCCAAGGATAGCAAAGCCCACATTTTGCAAAACTTTCAGCAGATTTTAGCCGACAAAAAAAAGATCGAATCTAAAGTCGAAACCAAAGAACAGTCCGCCGAAAAAGCCAAAAACAAACAACTCCTCGAAGTCGCCTCCACCTACACAATTGACAGCATCGTCAAAGGCTTAGCAGACTTACAATTAGATTTCGGCAGTATCACCAGCGGACTTTCCGAAAAACTGAAGGCGGAATCTTCAAAATTAGACGAATTAAAACGCGCGATCGAAATAGAAGCCCAACAATTGCAAGAGTTGCAGCAAATCAGAGTTGTAGCAGACGCCCTCCACATTTTAACTCAAGAGCACCGAGAAAAACTGACCCTGCTCGAACAAAACAGCGCCAACCAGCGCGAACTTATCGAAAAAGACACCACCCAAAAACGCAAACTTTGGGAAAAAGAACAACAAGAGTTTGACATAGCAATTCAAGAAGAGATTGCACTAACAACAAAAGAACGCCAGCGGGAAGCAGCAGATTATCACTACGAATTAGAACGCACCCGCAAAGTCGAAACTGACGAATACGAAGAAACAAAACGCAAACTAGAACGGGACTTGCAGCAATCTACTCGCGAAAAAGAGAAAAACTGGGTAGAACGCGAACAAGTCCTGAGTGACAATCAAGCGGAGTTTGAAGAGAATCAAAAAAAAGCGGCTGGATTTGAAGAAGAACTCAAACAGGCTTATGTCAAAGCGAAAGAAGAAGCAATTCAAGAAGTTTCTCGCGAAGCTAAAGTCAAGGCAGATTTAGTCGAGAAAGAATGGGAAGGAAGCAAGCAGGGATATGAATTGAAAGTGCAATCTCTACAGCAGACAATTGGGCGACAAACCGAACAAATCGCCGAAATCTCTGCACAATTGCAAGCGACGATGAAGCAAGCGCAAGACTTGGCAATGAAAGCTTTTGCTACCAAAGCTTAAGGTTTGTAGCTCAATTTGTGATAATAATCGGCGGTTTCAACCGCTCCTTGTCAAACAAAGTCCGCCGATGCGGACTAACAAAGTTAGGAGATGAAAGCGATGGCGAGAATGAATGACAAAAATACGAAGGCTGAAATATTAGAAGCTTATAAACAGTTGGAACAGGAAAAAAATGCACTGGATTCGCAACTGAAGCAGCTTAATAACGATAAATCTGCCAATATTTTTAAACCAGAAATTGCAGTCCAAGAACTAGCAATAGCGGAAGCAAGAAAAGCAATGGAGTTAACTGAAACCAAACAAAAAATGCAGGGGACGATCGACAATTTAATCTTACTGCAATTTGGCTTCGGTGCCGCTGTCAGCGAACTGTCGGAAAAACTGACAACAGAAGCGTCTAAACTGGGGGAATTGCAGCGAACTGTCGGCGACGAAATCCAACAACTGCAAGAGTTGCATAGTTTAGAAGATGTTGCAGAAGATACGCTGGACAATTTAATCCAACAATACGAAGAAAGCGCCAAAACATTTAGTGCGGAACTCAGCGAACAGCGCGAAACTGTTGAACAGGAATTGTTGGAACGCCGGCAAGCTTGGGAAAAAGAGCAGGAACTGCAAAAGTTGGCCGTTAAAGAACGCAATGAGAACCACCAAAAAGCTCGCCAGCGGGATGAAGAGTTGTATGCTTACGATTTGAATCTTCAGCGAAATCTGGACATCGAGGAATACCAACAGCGCCAGAAAAGGCTGTATCAAGAAATCGAAGAGTTTCAGCAAGAACAGGAGAAACAGTGGGCGGAACGCGAAAAATCTATTTCGGAACGCGAAAAACTTTATGCTGAGGTGAAAGCGAAGGTAGAAGCTTTCCCGAAAGAACTGGAAGCTAATATCAAGAACGGGAAAGATAACGGCCGCAATATTGGCAATTACCAAGCTAAAGTTAAGGCGGATTTGTCTGCTAAAGATATCGAAGGGCAAAAGCAAAATTATGAACTGCAAATTCAAGGGATGTTGCAGACAATTCAAAATCAAGATGCGCGCCTTGCTAGCTTGTCGAAACAACTAGATTCTGCTTTGAAACAGGTTCAAGATTTGGCGGTGAAGGCGATTGAGGGAGCATCGAATTTGAGTTCTTTGCAAGCAGTGAGGGAAATTGCGATCGAACAAGCGAAGACTCAGCAGAAAAATAAGTAGATCGGACTCGGCGGTTGAAACCGCTGCATAGAGTCAAACGCAGTCTGCGGAGGCCGACTGGGAGAAGTAAGGTGCTCTTCGGCGCACCTTACGCTATTTTGAGAAAAAACTAGCTTTTCTTAGTGGAGTTTTCAAACTGTCCACTCGCTGCGAGTCTTGCTTGAGGCTCAAACCCTCTCTACAGCGTTGAAATATTTAGTAAAAAGCCCGATCGCACTGTTCAGTTATCGAAACTGTCCCTTCCTCTCCTGACCGCTTCACTCACGCTATCTATTCTTTAAGTTAATGAACCAAAAGATATATTTGACTTAGAGGCACTATGCAAAAACAAATCATCCGCCAAAAAGATACTAATGCTTGGATACTTCAGTGCTGGCTTTCTTTTATTCTTGCCATTTCCGCCACTACTGTAGGTATCATTTATTTACAGGTAGATCCCTGGCAAAAAGCTTTTATGGGTATGGGTTTAACTTTTTCAGTCGGCTCGTCTTTTACTTTAGCAAAAACCATTCGGGATAACAACGAGGCAACAACATTAACTGCCAGAATCGACGAAGCTAGAGTTGAGAAAATTCTTGCTGAACACCATCCTCTCAAATAAATTTGACTATACAATGTATACAAAAAACAGCCCGCGCGGGCTGTTTTTGTTGTTTGAGCCACAGGTTTCAAGCTGCGGATGGGAATTGGGGATTTCAATGGCTACCTTTGAACTTACGATCGCGCAACTTATTCTTTTGTCGCTGGCGAATACCGGCCTTAACTGTCGCCATATCCACCGGAAAACCAACGACAGGCATCACCTGATCCTTGCGTTCTTCTTCCAGATTCTTGAGTTCGGTGTAATCAACCCAGTGAATGCAATTCACCGGACAAGTGTCGATCGCCTCAGCAATCAACTCTTCAGAATCCCCGTCTTGTCGAACTACGCGCGATCGACCGTAATCCGGTTCAATATAAAAAGTATTGCGAGCAACGTGAGCGCAGTGCTTGCAGCCAATGCAGGTAATCTCATCAACATAGACACCTTTTTGGCGCAACACACCGCCCAATTCCGGTTCCAAACCAGAGCGATCGGGCGCATCCCGCAAAAATCCTCCCAACTCCGGCTCTAAACCAGAGCGATCGCTTGCTGTATCTATTCCGAGTCCAGAAAGCTCAGACATTTAGACCCCCACAAGAGTAAATAAGTCCGCGAAAGCGGACTTTGATGAGACAAGATTGCAAAAATCTCGAAAAATTATTAAGCGCACCAGCGTTGCACCACCAAGCGGATCGAACCGTCTTGATTTTGCTTTTGCTCAGAAATTTGGAAACCCTGCTTAGCGCTTTCATTCACCACAGTATGGTAAGCGTAGCGCTGAGTCACCTTATTCAGAAAACGGTCTACAGACCAAGCTTGCTGCCAAAACTGCAAGTCAGCCACTAATTCATACTCAGTCCCGTTCCAGCTAAAACCTACGTCGTAGCCGTTTTTTTGCTCAATCACGACCTCAGCGGTGCTGGTTAGGCCGCGATAGCCACGCACCTCAGTCGGGCCCGACTTCCAGTCGATACCCAAGTCAGTTAAAGCAGCTTCCAAAGAATTCAAATTGCGGATCTGGGTCTTAATTTGGCTAAAATGTGACATGGTGGTTCCAAAAAAACTTAAGTGAACTCAACAAAAAAATTACCAATCGCTAAAAGCCACTTGGGCCGTCGCTTCGGCTGACTGATGCAGCGCTTGCGTGAAATATTCAGATGTTGACTCTTGGTGAAGCACCACGCCGAGCTGAGCTTCAATTGCAGCCGTTACCTCAGCACAGGAAGCACCGACAATGCCGGTGACCGTTTCCTGTACGCGGCCATCTGGATAGATCACAAACTCTAGTGTTTCCATAATGCGGGCTGACTGAATAGGAATATTGAGAACAGACACCGACACCAGCAAGCCAGGGACGATGCCTCCTGAAGTAGCTTCTTGAGAGTTGGCTGACTGACAAAGCGCTATATCAATTTTGACGAATTGATAGGTTTTGAGTCACAACTTAACAGAACTTATTAATAGGTAGAAGCAATACATCAGTTGTATGTAAAGTTTCGCGTAGATCGTGACATCAGTCAAGTCATACATGAGTCGCGAATATTCGCAAGGGCTATTTGGGAGGGATCGGGAGGGAAGAGCGATCGCGGAGGGTGGGTATGTAAGTTAAGTGCGAGGGGAACCGACGTACTTAACTTACATAAAGCTAAGGTGATTGACATTTGTCTGCATGATAGTGGGGATCGCCCAACAGCGAGAGGCAAATGCGGCTCAAATCAAGTCTTTGACTGAAGGGTTGCGATCGCGCTAACATCAGAAGTCGATCAGAAGCGCCTTCAGTAACTTCTGGTCGTGGTGAAGCATAGTCTGTTGACTTTTTAAGCTGAAGTTCCCAGCCGGAGGGAACTTCAGGTTATAATTTCTTGGCAGTGATACAAACCATTCCATTAATCATCTCGTTCTGAAGTACCTGTAAACCTATTTCAGATAGCCGATCGCACAACCAATTTTTATTGAGCCGCAGTTTTTGGTAAGAACTGGCACTGAATGACCACCGATCGCCCTGTTTTTGATAGAGTAAGTCGTGGACTGCTACGCTGTTTTCCTGATACTCCAAGAAACAAGTGAGGATTGTAAATTCATCACTTTGTACAGGAATAAAACGCTGAGTTCCATGAAGCTCTGCTGAGACATAATCGCGGAAAGTTAAAATCAACATCCCATTCTCAATCAGCCAGCGCTGAATGTCCAAAAGTAATGAATCGACAGCACTCAATGATTCTAGGTGTGTAAGTGTGTCGCCCATGCAAACAATGAGCTGCGCCTGTTCCTGAATATGTTGCGAGAAATTAAGCAGATCGTCGTGAATGGTACGGATGGAAAGATGTTTAGCGCGATCGCGTAACTCTGAAAGTAGGGCCTCACAGAAATCTATAGCTACTACCGAAAAGCCTAATTTCGCTAAAGGAATAGATTGAAATCCTGAGCCTGCACCTAAATCAATGGCTAATCCTCGCGGTGCGGAGTCGAGCGCCAATTGACAAAAAAGAGCGTGATTTCGTTCGATCGCTGCTTCAGGATTTCCTGACATCCAACTGTAAACGGCAGCAAGTTGCTGGTTATAGTGGTCTTGTGCTGTGTTCATTATTATGCTAAGTTCGATGACTCGTTGAAAAGGAGCAAAATCATTCAACCCGATGGAAACTAAACCACCACTGCCACCTTTTACCCGGGAAACTGCTAAAACTAAAGTTCAAATCGCAGAAGATGACTGGAATAGTCGCGAGCCAAAACGAGTAGCTTTAGCTTACACCGGAGATTCACCGTGGCGTAACCCTGTCTAATTTTTCAGTGGAAGGTAACAAACCAAGGCTTTCTTAAAACGAAAGTGGGCAAAAGAACTAGACTACTGTTTGAAAAATGAACTGTGGAGTTTTACAAAGAAGCTGATTTCTGTGCGCTTTGAAGAGCAGTGGCACGAGGGTCAGAGTGCGGATTTGTTCCTTGAAATAATCCCAAAATATCGAAGGAAGAGGGAAAGGGGAAGAGCTGAAAGGGTAACAAAAATGGCTACAAGACAGTTCTGCTCAGCTTTGCCGCCCTTTTACATCGTTGATAATTTGACCGTTTATTGGGGTGTAAACTACTATATTCTCTAACTTATTCTTGACAAATATCCATAAAACTTACCCAATTTTTCGCCCACATACCCACTTGAAATGTACAGGGCGAACGATAAATACGTTTGGGTTGTTTTGGACGAGCTACATCTTTTTGCACTCCCATTTTTTTGAGTAATTTTCCTTCAATAATTCTCGCTGTATAAGCGATGCTTACTAACAACATTAAAGTCAATAGCCTGGGTTCTGATACTTGGCAATCTTCAATGTTATAGCTACCGCTTTTATAATGTCTAAACATTTCTTCTATATCAAATCTTTGTTTATCAGCGCTTATAGCAGCTTTTAAGGTTTTCAACTTAGTTAATATAAACCATCCTTCTTTGACTGTGACTCCGCGATATTTTCCTTTCCATTTACAAGCGACATTAGCTTTAAATCCTTTAAATTTTGCTGGCGGGGTGAGAACCCCGCCCAAAAGCCAGACAGGGCAAAGATTTGACTCACCTGTGTTAAAAAAAGATATAGCCTTTATCAGAAAGATGAGGTATCATGTAACTGACTTGAACGAAGTAAAAAATATAGAACCCGAAAATGTC
>NZ_JAUBRN010000122.1:0-6390 GCF_036701875.1 Microcoleus sp. MON1_C5
GCTGCCTATCTTTTTTTACCATAACTCGACTGAATCTTTACCATGTCTAGGTTTGGGGCGGGTTGTCACCCCTTCAGGTGCCAAGGTTAATAATAAATTAAAGCTCTTTTCCCGCAACAATGGAAAAGGGCTTTAGTTGTTTGGGGAGTTAGGCGAAAAGAGAAAGTGAATATTACAACTAAAACCTAATAGCAGATAACCTCAAAAGCCTAACAGCAAACCTTTGGGCGGTGGGGCGCATTTTGTTAGACCGGATCGCGGATTTGCTGCTGGACAAGGATTTGAATGACAAACTCGGTTCCCTCACCAGGTATTGAGAAGCAATCTAACTTACCGCCATGTTTCTCAGTGACAATCTGATAGCTAATCGGCAGCCCCATGCCCGTTCCCTTACCGACAGACTTTGTGGTGAAGAATGGATCGAAGAGGCGTTTCTGAACAGACTCAGGCATTCCCATTCCGTTATCAGAAATTGCAATTTTTACCCACTTTGAATCAATCATGGCAGTCCGAATGGTAATCAGGTTGGGATTTTCCTGGATCTCCTGATAGGTTCGTTTGACGTTGGCTTCTTCCAGCGCATCAATGGCATTTGCCAGGATGTTCATAAACGCCTGATTGATTTGACCGGGATAGCATTCTATTAGCGGTAGATTACCATACTCACGAATTACTTGAATCGCTGGACGCCCTGGTTTATCTTTCAAGCGATGCTGCAAAATCAACAACGTGCTATCAATGCCCTCATGAATATCAACGGCTTTGAAGTCAGCTTCATCCATTCGTGAAAAGTTGCGGAGTGACAAAACAATCTGGCGAATGCGATCGGTGCCGAGTTTCATGGAGTCGAGGACTTTAGGTAGATCGGCTTGGATAAACTCCATATCAATATCTTCCGCCTCAGCTTGGATTTCCGGTGCTGGGTCGGGATAGTAATTCTCGTAGAGTTGCACCAAACCTAATAAATTGTGGGCGTATTCCTGCACATGAGTCAAGTTGCCGTGAATGAAGTTGACTGGATTGTTGATTTCGTGTGCCACCCCTGCCACCATTTGCCCCAAAGCAGACATCTTTTCGCTATGCACCATTTGAACCTGAGTGCGTTGCAGTTCCTCTAAGAGTTGTTGCAACTGGGTATTTTTGTCGCTGATCTCTTGGGTTCTTACCTCCACTTGAGATTCAAGCGTTTGGCTGTAGTTTTCCAGTTGTTCGTTGGCTGTTTTCTGTTGCTGTAACAGTTGTTGAACAGCGCGAATTAATTGGTTAAAAGCATTAGCAAGGGTTCCAATTTCATCATCTTGCTCAACAGTCGCTTGTAACTCAAAATTAGATTCTTCAGTAGTTCGTCGGGCAACTCTAGTCAAAGCTTGAATGGGTTGGGCAATTGCTCGGCTGGTCAAAATTGCCAAAAGAATGGCGATCGCAACAGACAATCCGATACTTGCAACTACCACTTTCTCAGCAACTTCACTAGCCTGTTGATATGACCTGGTTGCTACCTCAAGTTCTTGGTAAGCTTGGTCAATTAAACCCACCAAATCATCGGAGATGCCATCGAATTCAAGCGCCAAATCGCTGTTGGTAAATTCCAAAATCAGCGCTTGGGCTTGCTCAACATCAGTGGGTGATGCGAGATTCAGGTTGCGAATTTGTTCAACTCGGTGTTCTAATTCCTGTGAGTAGCGTTGTGGTACGCCGTCATAGGTTTGCAAGAAGGCTGGAATTCTTGGTTGATCTATGTCATATTTTAGGGTCGAAGGCTTTGCCACAAATGTCTTAAGTTCAGCCCAAATTTCTTGGATTTCAGCTTTATGCTTCAGCAAGTGAGCATATTCATCTTGAAATTTTTCTGGGTATTGCGCTAGAGGGATGAGTTGTTGTTGGTGGGTTCGGGTTTGGAGAACACGAGATTGTAGGCGATGCAGAAGTTCCACTTCGTTGCGTACGTGTTCTTCTTGCTCTTCAGCCTGTTTTTGATAGTAACGCCCAACTCCAAAACCAGCAATTGTTCCACACACGGCAATGCTGAGAGCAAGGGCGTATCCTAAACCGATCTTTTGCCCAACCCTGAGACTGGATAACCGTTGTCCTAAACTCTGCTGCCCCATATAACCTTCTCTAGCGGTACAGGAGATTTGCTTGACCCAGTGCCCCTATTTGCTCATTTTAAGCCTTTGAGTTTGAAAACGGAAAACTCCTATGTTTAGAATAGGTTTTCCCTTACAGCGTTTACGTCTTGAATTTACGCTTTTCTAAAGGCTCTACCTAAATCGTGCAGAACCCCGCAGTAGATCGTCACCCCGCCCGTTCCACAGTTACCCGCAAACGCCGAACATCTTTTTTGTATTCTAAATTAGCACAACTATCCGAATTCCAGCAGAGCAAATTTCGTCCAAACTTCCCGTCCCCGCTACTTACCCACCGTAAAGTCTCCGCCTGCTGTTGAGTTAGATGAACTGCTATAGCTTTTAGTGTAGCTTAAATTCGCTATCGGGCCATTAGTCATTACTTGTAAGCGATCGACTTCCTCGAACCTTTTTGCCCAAGCTTTGGCAATATCGTCTGGGAGTTTGGGTTCAGCTATTCTATTTTGGTGCTTGTGCATCACAAAGTCGATGAAGTCGTTGACTTCTGGCAAGAATGATTCGGGAAGTGGCTGCAATTTGGCGAGCGTAATATCACGAATACTCATCATAATTGCCCATTGCAGTCGTTTTTATTTTAATACAATCATAACAAGCGATCGCCCTTATTTTAGCATTCAAGAGTCGGCTTTACCGTTGTTGAGAAAATAAGCGATTGCTGCATCCCCCAAACCCTTTGTTGCAATTGTACTAGCTCCCGCAGACAGCACGCTACCCCAACCAGGTATGAACTTCAAAGCGATGTCAGCGATGCCCACCATTCCAGCATTTGCACCCGCAGCTACTCCCAAAGTTACCGCAAAATCTTTGACTGTTTGGTCCGAAAACTCCCGACCACTGAGCCAACCAATATACATCACCATAAAAGTTTGAATAGCTGCAACCGCTGTTATTGCTGCACCAGGTATCGGGTTTGCGGAGACAACGCCACTCACGCCAGAACAGGCTGCAACAACAGTGTTAGCAGCAGTGAGTTGAATCTCTGCAAGGTGTGCCATTCGTGCCAAAGAGCCGCGTGTTTCTCTTGGCGTATATTTGATCATTGTTTCAACTAATTCAGTGATATTCCATCGGCCGTCATCGTCAGGAAGTATCAAACCATTTATGCCATCTTCATACTCAGCGTATGCAGCGGTTGGAACAACTTTCTTTATATGAGATCGCAACTTCTCTCGCTGTTGTAAATAACCATAGAAGTTTTGAACTTCTGCATCAATATTGCGATTTTTTCTCTCGTTTTTTGTGGGCAAATTAACCTTTGGCGGAGATAATTCATCACACTTGGTTAAAACTCCAATCACGGGCAAATCCCGTCTATACTTCTTCTGAATCTCCGTGAGAATCAATGTACACATATCAATATCTTGTTGACTACCGCTATGAACTTCTGTCGCCTTGCATATAAAAAGAACAACATCTGGACACTCTTTGTTTACAGCTTGCATGATACTGTCAAATGGATCTTTTGCTGAATCGGATTTTCTCGGAGCTTCTGCTTCATGTAAACCACGTGTGTCCAGAATATGTAGTAAATCAACGCCGTTGTGATGATAATCTTTCCATTCAGCCTCGCCTGTCTCTGGCTTTGTATCACTCACTTCTGCAACTTTCAACCCGCATATTGCATTAATTAAGGATGATTTACCAGATCTAGATCGACCTATTACCATGATCCTTGGCGCTCGTAGTCCTTGCATAGCAGAACGTAAATCGTTCAGTTTCTCTTGAATGCCGCCTTTAAGGGGAACAAAGTTTGGGAGATTATCAACAATTTTTAGGATTTCTGTTATTAAAGCTTCATTGCGGTTAATAGCCTTATTCGTCTCGTCAGAAACAGTCATATTCAAACTCCGTGTTTAGATAGTAATGAGGTGTGAAGCCTTGATATCCAGAATCGCGGGCAAAAGTTGCTGCCTAAACAGTGCTATATTTTTGACCAATTTGTCGAAGCAATTTAGTGAAATTGTCCTTGTCCGATTCATTTTGAAACGTATCTACTACCTTTTTTAACCTTGACAAGTCATTGGTATAGTTCTTGTCAGATAGCTGTGACACCAATTGCGATGAGAAAAATTGTACTAAACCAGGTTCATTAGATAAGACATCTACAACATCTTTCAACTTAGACAAGTTCTGACTGTACTTCTCGTCAGATAAAATAGCTACAGCATTTTTTAATTGTGGCAACTTGTTTTTATACTTCTCATTAGAAACCAGATCCGATAAGTTTTTGTCACTCCCCACTATAGCTACTAACTCTTGCAACTTAGATAAATTGGTAGAGTATTTCTCGTCTGACAAAATATCTACTACTTTTTTCAACTTAGACAATTCCTGTTTCTGCTTGGCGTCAGAGAGCAGTGAAGTTAATTTGCTTCCCTTATTTACAAATGTTGCTAAGTTTTCATAGTTAATTGAATCAGCTTCTGAAACTAGAAATACTTTCCAAGCCATTTTTTCGTTGGTAAATACAACCCCCTCTTTGGCATCATTAAAAACACTATTGTTTATCAACGCAATTACTTTTTTTTCAGAGTCAATAGATAGCCATGAAGACAGGGCGTTTGACAGTTTATCTAAGGGGATATTAGGAGCAGAAAATCCCTCTTTAATGCCAGATTTGGGAATTACATTCTTTTGAAAAATTTCTCCCCAATAACCGGGAATTATATCTTCAGTATAGGTGTAGGTTCGAGTTTCTAACTGGTGCAGCACGGATGAATCGCGAGTCTTTTCAGATGAATCGTGAGTCTTTTCAGATTTGAGCAATAACCAAATCATATATGCAGTACCCCATGCAACAAGAGCAGAACCGCCCGTGATTAAACTGAGTCCACCAAGAGCCGAAATAGTTGCAGTAAGAGCAGCAGCACCAGACAATGTACCGGCTACTTCCAAAGCAGTCGCAGCAGTCCAAGCAGCTAAAACAGTTGCAGTACCGGCGATTGTTCCTGTACCAATTGCAATTCCCAGATTTTTTTGGTCTGCGCTATCCATTTCTGAAACTAACGCAATAGAAAGTATTCCTGCTGCTCCTATTAGCGCGGAGCCTCCTGTTACGAAGGCTAAACCACCCAGCATTCCTAAACCACCAGCCGCGACAGAACCACCACCTAGAAAAGCTAAAGTCGCGTTGGTTGCAGCCCCTCCTGATAAACTACTAATAGTGACACCTGTTGCTGTTTTTACTCCGATCATACTCAGTATTTTCTGAGCTACTGGAACAATTGCTTCTCCTCTTTTTTTAGCATCGTTCATCAGTTTTTGGAATTCTTGAGCAGTTGGGACAAAAGCATCGGCTTTTTCACCAGAAGCAACTTGATTATCTAAATTGTGTTTGCTTGCCATTGAGTAAACAACTTTAGCATTTTCGGGAATTTCAGCATTACTGATGAATGAGTCTAGGGATTTTAAAGCTGCGGCATCTTCTACTCTTTTCCCAGCACGTACCTGCTGATAAGTTGACAGGTACTTTTCCTGTTGAGCGGGAGTTAATTTTTGGTTGTCCTTGATCAGTTTTACAACAATAAAGTTCACTGTTAAGGCTGCTATCTTGGTACTGGCTGAAAGGTAGTATTGTTTGATTTCTAAAGGCAGTGCCGACGCGGCAACAATTGAGTCAATCTCTGTGAGAGCCTTAAAGTCAGGAACCGGTTCGCTGGCACGGACGGAGGCAAAAGTTCCTCTAATTAGTTTCTTTTCTGCCTCAGTTAGTTTAGATTGACTTAATGCCATTTCAATGGCTTGCTCAGTTCCGAGTAAGCGCGAATTGTTACTTGCGATTTGGTAACGCTCTTTAATTGTGCTGTCTAGCTTTGAGGACGATATCACATAATCAAGAAAATCCAAGGCACTCACATCGTTAATATACTCCCCATCCTCGATTTGCTCATAAACAAATTTGCATTTAGCTTTGCTTGCTTCTTTGATAAATTGCGTATTTTTGTCAATTTCTTGGTAAATTTCCTCTTTTATTCCGAGTTGTCTATCGTATAAGGTATGCAAAACTACAGTAATATCTTTACCTTCTTGACCGCGCCCTTTGATGGTAATCTCTTGGCTATCTTGGGTTTTGGAGGGAATGGCTACCTGACAAGGTTCTCCCGATCGCAAAGTAAATGTTTCTTTTCCTCCGTTGCGGGCTGTGGTATAAGGAACAAAAATATGATACAATACGGTTCAGTTAAGGCTCAAATAGTGGTAAATTAGGTATGGTGTCCAAAAATGGAGAGCAAGTAAGGTGCAT